>CABUWA010000022.1 GCA_902495085.1 uncultured Collinsella sp.
GGCGACGCGGTGGTCAATTCGTGCATATCGTTCGACATTATCGCACATGCGGACGGGTACGTGGCAGGGGCGCTATCCTAAGATGCTATGAATGAGATTTCCAACATACATGCGTTTGAGGACGAGGATTTTCTGCACGCTTGCTTCGTGTGGGGGATGGTCGTAGCCGGCGTGTTTGCCGTGTGCCTGGTGCCGGTGTTTATGCTGCTGGGCGGGCCTGCGGATCTGGATGCGGCTGACGCGGGTGGCTGGATGGCTGCCGTGGGCTGGATAGTCGGCTTGGCTGCGATCTCAATGGCGTCGTTCGCCGTGCACGAGCTGGTGCACGGTGTGTTTTTTAAGCTGCTGGCGCCTGCGGGCGCGAAGGTGACCTTTGGGGCGAATCGCGAGACGGCGATGATCTATGCCTGCGCCGAGGGTGTTGTGTATTCGCGCCGGCGGTACATGGCGGTTTGCCTGGCGCCGACGGTTGTTGTGACGACAGCGTTTACCCTGGGGTTTGTGTTTTCGGGCTATCCACTGCTGTGCTACCTGGCGGCCGGCTTGCATTTGTCGGGCTGTGTGGGCGACTGGTATTACGTGCGGACCATTTTGCGCGACCTCCGCATTGTCGCCTGCGAAGATACGTCCTTTGGCGTGCGCTTTTTTGGGTGAGGAGATGTCGATGAAGTCGTTGTTGCTGCATGCGTGCTGTGCACCATGCTCGCTTGAGCCGGTTCGCCTGCTGCGCGAGGAGGGGTTTGAGCCCACGATTTGCTGGACCAACCCCAATATTCAACCGCGCGATGAATGGCAGCGTCGCCTAGACGAGCTGCGCCGGTGGTGTGCCGATGGCGATATCGAGCTTATCGAGGCGGGGGAGGACCGTGAGCGCTGGGAGGCCGGCGTGGCACCGCTGGGCGCCGATCGGCCTCGTCGCTGTCGCGCGTGCTATGCCTTGCGCTTGGCCGAAGCGTGCCGCGTGGCCCAGGAGTGCGGGTTTGAGTTTGTGGGCACGACGCTTGCCGTCTCGCCGTATCAGTTGTTCGATACCTGCAATGATGTGCTTGAGCGCTTGGCGGCGGCACATGGGCTCACCCCGGTGATTCGCGATTTTCGCCCGTATTATCCCGAGGCGACACGCCGTTCGCGCGAGCTTGGCATGTATCGGCAGAACTACTGTGGTTGCCGCTTCTCGGCTGTCGAGGCGGCCATGGACCGCGCCCGCATCCGCGACGAGCGCAAAGCCGCCAAAAAGTAGTTCATTTGGGCTGGGACTTTGAGCTGTCTGTGCGGTACGGTCGTTTTTGGGAAAGTCGATTTAATTAAGCGTGTGATCGTGGCTCGCTTGATACCAAACGACGACTCCTATGATTCTAATCCTCCGTTTGTTAAACATCAGATCCGGACTTGCTGTTGCATATGAATGGGACGACAGCACAATCATGTCGTTTCCTTCTGCAAATCGCCTAATTACCGGTGTTTTACCGTCTGCGAGCGCCAATACAGCACAGCCGTTCCAAGGCTTTGCGGTGGTATCGACAAGTAGTAAGCTGCCGGGAGGGTAAATGCGGGACATTTCGTCGCCTTTGATTTTAACGAAAACGCTATGTGGGTGACGTTTGGCTACGTCTACAGGTGCGCAAGCATTTTGTTGGCCGTGCGTGATGCGGCGCTTTTGCGATTCGATATCGATGACGGGAAATGCGCCCTCCATTTCGTGGATAGCAGGGTCTTCGTCGGTGACGATTCTTTTATTTGCGAGCTTTACGGCCAAACCGTTTTCCTCGCCAACAAGTTCATCGCGGGTGCAACCGAAGAGCGCTTGTAACTTTTCAATATAGCGCTCACGGGGGGCATACCGACTTTTTTCCCAACGACAAACGGTCTCTTTAGATACCCCCAACATCTCTGCAAGTTGCGCCTGACCAAGATGCTCCATGGTGCGGAGTTTACGAATATTTGCCCCGAAGCCCATGGCTATAGATCCTCTCGCCACAGAGGGAGGCATAGACAGTTTGTGCCACCATAGCCTTTGGTGAGCTCGTCAATGGATAGCGGGAATAATTCCATTCCTGCTTTCTCAAGCGCTTCGTTGGTCCAAACGTTTTCTTCATATACGCATAGTTTTCCTGGCGAGAGCGCAAGGATAGACGTTGCGTTGTTCCGGCGTTCTCTTTCGTAGGCGGTTTGATTCCCGCCTCCGCAGTCAATTACTTTTATTGGTTCGCAACAGGCTGCAGAGAGTATTTCCGGAATCGTGCGATCGATAGGAGTGATCGTAAGGCCCCTTCCGGATCGTTTTAGTTGAATGCTGTATGCATCAACGGCATTGCATATCTCACGATCGATGAGGAACGCGTCGTGATCAATTCTACTTATGAACGTATCGAGGTGGATACGCAGCCCGTCAGAGGGGACTCGAATCGCAATTAGCTCGGTGGTCTGGAATTTATTTGAGGTCAGGAGCTCTTTGGCAAGTGACTCGACGGCGGCGGGTTCAGTTCGGTCAGAGATTCCAACTAATATTGTCTTAGCACTGATAACAATAATGTCTCCGCCTTCGATATGGTAGCTACTCCTGTTCAAATCACATACTGGAGTTTCTCCCATGATCTTGTGGTGGGTGAATATCTGCCGGTATAAGGCGACCTCACGATCACGCTCAGGCCAATACATATGATTTAGGATGATGCCGTCTCCGACTACCACAGCGGGATCACGAGTGAAAAAAAGCGTGTTGAGGGGATTGACCAAGAGCGAGGCGGGATCAAATTGCTCGTGCACGAGCGCCTGTAGTGTTTCCGACTGGTTTGAACATAGCTCAGTGTCTCCAAAGCGAATGCCGTTAAGTACTATATTCACCAATTCCTGGGTGTTCTTAGCGTTCTCAAACAACTGGGTTATTGTCTCGAGGAACTCTCTGCCTGTTGCCCCGCTGCAACGGAGGTAGTCATCAATAAAATATTTAAGTGATTGGGGCTCAGTTTCAAGTGAGTCTTCGAGAAGGTCCCTAATTTCAATGGTTTCTACGCCATGCTTCTCAAGCAATTGAACCATGGAATCGTGCTCATACATTGCTTTGTCGAGGTCAAAACGACCGCTCCATTTTCGCAGGGAGAAAACTTGACTGAAGTCGGCATCAGGGTAGTTTTGTGTTTCAGCTCCTGGTCGATGGACAAGTACGGCTTTTAAATGACCGATTTCATTTGTTATGTGTATGCCTTGCATGTCTGTCTCCTGTCCTGCTGGTTTTTATATAAGGCTAAGGCAGGTTCCTTGTTGTGTTGCGGAAAAGTTAAAAGACGTATGTAATTGACAAATAACATCAATTTTAAATATCAGATTGATTAATAACGTCACTTTAGCTGCCGTTCGTAGGTGAAAAGCGACACGATGGCGATGGTTGGCCGACCACCGCTGAGCAACCTCATACATTTATGGTGCCAGCTGGATAGATGGGAAAAGGAATGAAGGAGGAGATATGGCAGCGGAAAGTTCGAAAGGCATCAAGCAGTTCAAGGTCCCGCACGTATATGCGATCATCTTTGCACTTATGGTCATCTTCGCTGTTCTCACGTGGATTGTTCCCTCTGGGTCCTATCAGCGCCAGGAGGTGAACGGTCGTGAAGTCACTGTCGCAGGTACGTATGAGCAGAGTGAAAAGACATATATTGACGAGGAAACCGGGGATGAAGTAGATCTCAGACAAGGCGTCTTCGATGTTCTTCAGGCTCCAACGCGCGGTATACAAGAGGCAATTGAGGTCGTTGCATTCATCTTGATTGTGGGCGGTTCGTTCCAGGTTATTACTAAAACGGGCGCTATCACGAGCGGAATGGGTCGTGTCGTTCGCCGCTTTAAGAACAAAGACATTCTAATTATTCCTATTGCGATGGTTCTCTTTGCATTGGGCGGAACGAGCTTTGGCATGGCGGAAGAAACTCTCCCGTTCTTTGCGATCTTCATGCCAATTATGATGGCTATGGGCTTCGACTCGATGACGGCGTTCATGGTCGTGTTCGTTGGAGCGCGCACGGGCTACATCGCCTCAACAATTAATCCGTTTAATGTTCTCATTGCGCAAGGTATTCTTGGTATTCAGGGCAACCCCCAGCTGTGGTTGCGTATGATTGCCTGGGTTGTTTTGACCGCCGTTGCAATTACTTGGGTTGTCCTCTATGCACGAAGGGTAAAGAAGAACCCTGAGTCATCGATCACATTTGAGGATGATATCGCCAAGAAAGTCGAGTTCGCTGCCGATGAATCTGCCCTTGACGCGGAATTTACGGGTCGTCAAAAAGGCGTGCTTGCGGTATTTATCGCTGGAATGTGCCTTATCATCTGGGGACTTGTGACCCAGGGCTGGTATATGAACGAGATTTCTGCGGTCTTTTTGGCCATGGGCCTGTTGGCTGGTGTTATTGCGGGCTTTAGTCAGGATGTCATCGCTCAGGAATTTGTTGCGGGTATCGCTGACTTTGCTTTCTCGGCAATTGTCGTTGGACTTGCGCGTGGCATCCTTGTCATTGCCTCTGACGGCATGATCATCGATACCATCCTCAATGCGCTCGCCACTGGTCTGGGCGGCATCCCGGCGGTTCTCTTTACTACGCTTCTTTATGCGGTTGAGAACCTCCTGGCGATTCTGGTTCCCAGCTCATCTGGCCTTGCAGCACTGACCGCTCCCATTTTTGGACCTTTGACCGAACTCATGGGCCTTAATCCCGAGGCTGCCGTGTGGGCTCTCTCCATGGGTAGCGCGACGATGTCTTTGATCTGTCCTACTAGCGCCATTCTTGTAGCGGGTTTGGGCGTGTGCAAGATCAAGCTTGGCCAGTGGTGGAAGACCGTTTGGAAATTCTTCTTGGTCGTGTCACTCATCAATATCGTATTCGTGGCAATCTCGGGACTTATTGCCCTGTAGGTTTCATGGCTGAAATGGAGTAACAGGAATGTCTAAAGGACTGAATGTACACAGCGAGATTGGTAAGCTCAAAAAAGTTGTGCTTCACCGCCCCGGTCGTGACCTTGTGAACGTAAAGGCAGAAGAGTTCGAGGATGTCTGGATTCACGACTGTTTCTATCTTGATGTGGCTCAAAAGGAGCATGATGCCTTTGCGGATCTTCTAAGGAGCGAAGGTGTTGAGGTTCTCTATATGGAGAAACTCGTTGCTGAAGCGCTGGATGCATGCCCCTCGGCTCGCGCTGAGTTTACCGATACATTTATGGCTGAGAGCGGGATTGTCAATCCTATGCTTGAGCAGGCTGTTCGTGAAAAGCTCGACGCTATTTCAGATTCGTATCAGTTTGTACTTGAGGCTATGGGGGGGTATCGTTATCGTGACCTTGAGCTGCCTCGCGTTTCGACTACGCTTAGTATGATGGATAATGAGGATGCGAAGCCCGATGATTTGGTGTTGAAGCCTCTTCCGAGTTCATATTTCTCTCGCGATCCTCTTGCTTCCGTGGGCAAAGGCGTTCTGCTTCACCATATGTATTGGAAACAGCGAGATCGTGAAGTGCCCTTCTATGAAGCGATTTTCAAATACCATCCCGAATATGCAGGGACTCCGATTTGGTACGACCATAAGAAGCCCTGGCATATCGAGGGCGGTGATGTGCTTAACATTAACGCCCATACCTTGGCTATTGGAATTAGCCAGCGAACTGAGGCGGCTGCGATTGAGGAGCTTGCAAAGAATTTGTTCTGGGGATCTGGGAATTCTGAGATCGATACCGTTTACGCTATTAAAATCCCCAACGGCTATGCTTACATGCATCTTGACACCGTTTGCACCATGGTGGATTTCGATAAGTTCACAGTTTATCCCGGTATTTTTGAGACCCTTCGTGTTTATCGTCTGACTCGTGGTGACTCTGAGGGAATGGTCGCTGTTCAAGAGATTGATGACACGCTTGAACATATTCTTGAAATGGCTACTGGCGTGGAGAAGGTGCAGCTTATTGAGTGCGGTGCCGGCGATATGGTTGAGGCGTCTCGCGAGCAGTGGAACGACGGGTCGAACACTCTTGCCGTTGCTCCTGGTAAAGTCTGTGTTTACGAGCGCAATGTTGTCACAAATGATGAGCTCTACAAGAACGGTTTGGAACTTTTGGTCGTTCCCTCCGAGGAACTGTCCCGCGGTCGTGGCGGCCCGCGCTGCATGAGCATGCCCTTCTGGCGCGAAGATATTTAGTTGCAAATCCATTGTGATGGGAGATGGCAAATATGGGTGTTAATATCGCTGGGCGCAGTTTTCTGAAGCTGCTTGATTACACGACGGAAGAGATTGAGTATCTGCTTGAGCTTTCTGCTAACTTCAAAAACATGAAGCGTGCCGGTGTTCCGCATAAATACCTTGAAGGCAAGAATATTGTTTTGCTATTTGAGAAGACTTCCACGCGTACTCGCTGCGCCTTCGAAGTTGGTGCACTTGACCTTGGCATGGGTGTAACTTATTTGGATCCGGGCTCGTCCCAGATGGGCAAAAAGGAGTCGATTGAGGACACGGCTCGCGTCCTTGGCCGCATGTATGACGGAATTGAATACCGCGGCTTTGAACAGGCGAAGGTTGAGGAGCTTGCTGCAAAAGCTGGGGTTCCCGTTTGGAATGGGCTGACTACTGAATTTCACCCGACTCAAGTGCTTGCCGATATTCTGACCATGCGTGAAGAGTTTGGAGAGATTAAGGGCAGGAAACTTACATTTTTTGGTAAGGCGGCCGGAAACGTCGCTGATTCGCTCATGGTCATTTGCGCTAAGCTCGGCATTAACTACTGTTCTTGCGGCCCAATCGGGGGAAATTCGGAGGGGGCTACATCCTATGATCCTGAACTCCTTGCAGAATGTAGTCGTATTGCGGCCGAGCATGGATCGACGATTACCATTACAGAGGATATTGAGGAAGGCGCTCGTGATGCCGATGTAATTTACACGGATGTTTGGGTTGGCATGGGTCAGCCCGCAGAGCTGTGGGAAAGCCGCATTAAGCTCATGTCGCCGTATCGTGTGACCGCTGAGGTGATGTCTATGGCAAAGCCCGAGGCGATTTTCCTCCACTGCCTTCCGAGCTTCCACGATACTAATACTACTGTTGGTGCCGAAATTGCTGAGAAGTTTGGAGTTGCCGAAATGGAAGTCACGGACGAGGTTTTTGAGTCCGATAAGTCTCGTGTTTTCCAAGAAGCGGAGAATCGCATGCATACGATTAAGGCGGTGATGTACGCAACGCTTAAGTAGCGGGGCGTTAAGAAAACAGTCGCAAATCTGTTTGCCATACTATATTTCTCTCAACAAGCTGATAGGATACAGGGGAGAATGATGCGCGCGTCAGTCGATTTTTTCGACTGACGCGCTTTGTGAAAGAGGCAAAGATGCGTACCGATGATTTTGACTATAACCTGCCCGAAGAGCTCATCGCCCAGGCGCCTGCCGAGCCGCGCGACTCCTGTCGCCTGCTGGTGGTTGATCGCAAAGGCTCCGAGACAGGAACGCCGCTAGAACATGGCGGTACCGTCGAGTACCGCATCTTCCGTGACATCATCGACTATATCGAGCCAGGCGACGTGCTCGTCATCAACCAGACGCGCGTGATGCCGGCTCGCCTGATTGGCCGCAAGACGGGCTCGGGCGGCGTGGTCGAGACGCTGCTGCTCAAGCGCCGCGAGGATGTTGACCCGCTGGGTCACGTCTGGGAGTGCCTGGTTAAGCCGGGCAAGCGCCTGAAGCCCGGTGCTCAGATTGAGTATCGTGCGGGCGGCGCCCATGCGCCCGAGGGGGCTCCCGTGGTGCTGACGGCCGAGGTCGTCGACTTTGTCACCGATAGCCGCGGCGGCCGTCTGGTGCGTTTTGAGCCGGCCGGTTGCAATGCCGCCGGCGACCCGCGCGCGCTCGACGAGGCCATCCACGCTGCCGGCCACGTGCCGCTGCCGCCCTACATTACCGATTACGAGGGCGATCCCGAGAAGTACCAGACCGTCTACGCCATGAAGGAGGAGCACTCGGCTGCCGCTCCCACGGCGGGTCTGCACTTTACGCCCGAGCTCATGGCCGCTATCGAGGCCAAGGGTGCCAAGTTTGCCGCCGTCGAGCTCGAGGTGGGCATCGATACCTTCCGCTTGGTGGAGGAGGACGACCCTACGCAGCACGTCATGCACACCGAGCGCTACCACGTGTCGCAGGAGGTTGTCGACGCCGTGCATAAGGCCAAGGCCGACGGTCATCGTGTGATCGCCGTCGGCACAACCGCGGTGCGCTCGCTCGAGAGCGCGTTTGACACGGACGCGCCGGTGTCCGATCCGGCCGTGACGGCGCGCTATTTTGAAGGCCGCGAGGACGGGGCCGATACGCTTGGCCGTGGTGACATCGTGGTGCGCGAGAACGCCACGACGCAGCTTTACCTCATGCCCGGCTCGACCTATCACGTGGTCGACGCGCTGATCACAAACTTCCACGTGCCGCGCTCCACGCTCATGATGCTCGTGAGCGCGCTTGCCACCCGCGACCAGATCATGGATGCCTACGCCGCCGCCATCGAGGAGCGCTACCGCTTCTTCAGCTTTGGCGACGCGATGCTCATTTTGTAAGTTACGCGGTTCTACGAACCGCGTAACTGCTCGACGCTGCGCGGGCCGCATTTGGACAATCTGACGTTCAACTTCAAGGGCGCGACCAGAAGGTCAGCGCCCTTTCGTTTCACGTCACCTTGTCTCAAATGCGACCCGCTCGCTGACTCTGCCATTACATCGGTGTTGCCGTGGTTGTTGAGTAGTCATTGGGCACTTGGCACTTGGGGACGTTCCTTTTGTGCCGACACCTGGGGACACTCCTTATGTCAAGAGATTGGTGCAAGAGGGGTAGGTTGCCTTGCGTCGATCTAAATAAGTTGCGGTGAGATAGTTCTTGAATTGGCCTTTTTTGAGGCCAAACAGGAACTATCTCACCGCAACTGAGTTGAGGCGTTATTTGGCGGCGGGTTTACTTGCTCGCGAAGAGCCAGATCAGGATGATCACGAGGACTACGGCGACAATGCAGACGATGGCGCCGGTGAATTTGATGCGTGAGTCGCGGGTACGCTCGCGCACCGCGTCCTCGGTGGCCTCGAGCTGAGCGACTTCTCTCTCGGTCTCGGCGTGTTCGGCTTTGTCTCGGGCCAAGGATCCTGCAAGCGACTCAGTGATCTCTGGGTGGTCGTGTACTTCGGTCGCCTGTTCGATGATCGACTGCGCATGTGCGGCATCTGCTTGGGCGTTGGCGATGCTCTGCTCTTGGTCGCGGCGTGCCTTGTCCTCGGCGGCGATCTTCTCGCGCAGTTCGCGCTGGCGCGTCGCGGCGGCCGTCTTTGCCGTCTGCAACTCGTCGCGCGCGGCATCGGCCTCGGTCGTCACGGCTTGGTGCGCGCGTTTTGCTTCGGCGATGGGGGCCTGCGCTTGCTCGACGGCCTGCTCGGCTGCGGCAAGCGAGTGCTCAAGGTCGGCGGTGATGCGCGGGACATCTTCTTCGGCTTTACGCAGGGCATCTGCCGTGTCGGAGATCTGCATCGAGAGCTCGCTGGTGCGCACCGTATAGTTGGCGGGATTTGCCGAGGGATTGCGTTGCAGCTCGGCATACTCATGACGCAGCGTCTCGAGCTGGGCGCGCGTGGCGTCGACGGTTTGTTGTGCGGCGGCAATGCCGGCGTCTCGCTCGGCCTTCACCTTGTCGCGGATGCGCTTGGAATCCTCAAGACGTCGAACGAGGCGGTTGCCGGTCTCGCGAGAGCTCGCCTCGCGGGCCTCCACGGCGTCGAGCGCGGCCTTCAGGCGGAGCTCAGTCGCGTCATCCTCTGTCTTCATTTGTTCGAACTGACCCTTGAGCTCTGTCGCTTTGGCGGCGTGGGTATCACGGTCAATCTCGGCGGCTGCTGCAGTCTTTTGGGCCGTGGCAATCGCCTGGCGCTGGTCGGCGACGACCTGGTCGTAGCGGCCTGCGATATCCTGGCGCGTCTCGAGTTCCTCGCCTTGATCGGCGATGCGCTGCTCAAGTTCGGCCAGGTGAGCGCGGGCGTCCGCGAGTGCCTTCTTTGCGGCATTCATCTCGTGCATGGCCGAGGCACCCTGGGCGATAAAGGTGCCCACGGCGTTCGCAGTGTTCGAGACAGCGGTCCCCAGATCGCGACTCGCGGCGGGGGAGTGCGGGGCGGTCGGGCGAGCGGTGCCGGCAGCGTCCGCATCGGCAGCCTGCGGCGCGGCGATATTGCCGGTACCGCCCTCGACCACAGAAAAGCCTGCTGCGTGCGGATCGACCGCATCGGCGCCAATCGTGGGGTGCTCGAGTTGTAGAAACGAGGGCATGGTGCTGCCCTGGTCGGCAACCGGAGTCTCGCCGGGCACAAAGGTCGAGGCCGCCTCGGCGGCCTCCTCTTCCTCGGCATCAATATCGGCATCGGCGACGGCGTCTTTCATCGCTTTGACGGCATCCATCATGGAGTCCATGACGGCATCGAGCTCTTCTTCCGAAGACACCTCGATGGGGCCCGCTGTCTGCGGGGCGGGTTCCGTATCGGGCTCGGCGTCGTTCGACTCCGACTGCTCGCTTTCGTCATGCTCGACAGTATCGTCTGCGTCTGTTGCCTTATCTGCGCCGGCGTGCGCATTTGCGGTGGCGGTCGCATCGGTGGAGGCGTCGACGCAGGTAGGAGTATCGCAGTCGTCGACGGCGTCTGCGGAATGATCAATATGCTGTTGAGTCTGGGGGTCCAGCTCGTCTGTCATAGGCATGTGCTCCTCATCGTTGTTTGTCACCCTATGATAAAGTCTCGCGCCGACATCCCACGCGCTGCAGCAAAGTTTCAAAACGTGTTCGATGGCTCGATCTGATAACAATAACTCGGCCGCTTTATCCAGTTTGTACTTGACAATCCCTTCGCCGAACGACGTGGTGCCGTTCGCCTGCCGCGGTCTTTTATTTTCGCTTGAACACGCTAAAGTTGCATCTCAGCTTTTGGCGCGTGAAGTTGGATACGCGCAGTCGGCGGGCGTGCCCGTCGCGATTTGAAAGGACTTTGTATGGGACTTTTCACTGGTAAGACCGTGATCGTCACCGGCGGCGGCAAGGCCACGCTTAAGGACGGTTCCGCTGGCTCCATCGGCTACGGCATCGATATCGCATTTGCCAAGGAGGGCGCGAACCTCGTCATCACCGGCCGCAACGTCGCCAAGCTCGAGGCCGCCAAGGAGTCTCTCGAGGCCGAGTACGGTGTCAAGGTTCTGCCTGTTCAGGCCGATGTCTCGGCTGGTCAGGACAACGAGGCCGTCGTCCAGAACGTTATCGACAAGGCCATTGAGGAGTTCGGCCGCATCGACGCCGTCGTCAACAATGCTCAGGCTAGCGCCTCGGGCGTGACCATCGCCGATCACACCATGGACCAGTTTAACCTGGCCATTTACTCCGGTCTGTATGCTACCTATCTGTACATGCAGAAGGCCTATCCGCACCTGAAGGAGACCAAGGGCTCCGTGGTCAACTTTGCCTCGGGCGCCGGCCTGTTTGGCAACTATGGCCAGTGCAGCTATGCTGCCGCCAAGGAGGGCATCCGCGGCCTGACTCGCGTTGCCGCCAACGAGTGGGGCAAGGACGGCATCAACGTCAACATCGTGTGCCCGCTTGCTTGGACTGCTGCGCTCGAGAACTTCCAGGATGCCTATCCCGAGGCGTTCAAGGCCAACGTCCACATGCCACCGGCGGGTCACTACGGCGACGTCGAGAAGGAAATCGGCCGCGTGGTCGTTCAGCTCTGCGGTCCCGACTTTAAGTACATGAACGGCGAGACCGTCACCCTCGAGGGTGGCATGGGCCAGCGGCCTTAGGGGTTACGGCGTTTTACCAAACGCCGTAACGGGCCGACGCTGCGCGGCCGCCAGGGCGACAACTTGTCATTCAAAGAGGGCGGCATGACCAGAAGGTCTATGCCGCCCTCTTTTCATGCCAATTTGTTCGCCCTGGCGACCGCTCGCTGGCATTGCCAGAGCATCGGCGTTGCCTTGGCTGTTGGAAATGATCCCAATGACTATGACCCCTTTGCGCCAGTTTCTGTCGAGTCGGTGCTCCTTGCGGGTTGCCCGTATAATGGGTTGCGTATGAACCGCAACCAAGGAGTTCCAGTTTATGGACCAGAGCCATTTTAAATTCGATCTGATCGCCGAGGACCCGACCACGCATGCGCGCGCCGGCGTGCTGCACACCCCGCACGGCGACATCGAGACGCCGATCTTTATGCCCGTGGGCACCAAGGCAAACGTCAAGGGCATTCCTACCGAGACCGTCAAACAGCTCGGCGCCCAGATCGTGCTTGCCAATACCTATCACCTGTCCATGCGTCCCGGCGAGGACACCATCGCCGAGCTGGGCGGCCTGCACAAGTTTATGAACTGGCACGGCCCTATCCTCACCGATTCGGGCGGCTTCCAGGTGTTCAGCCACAACGATGCCGTCAAGCTCACCGACGAGGGCGTGCGCTTTATCGTCAACGACTATGACGGCCGCCATGTGTTCTGGACGCCCGAGGACAACATGGAAATCGCCATGAAGCTCGGTTCCGACATCTGCATGCAGCTCGACCAGTGCCCGGGCTATCCCGCCACGCGCGCCTACGTTGAGCGCGCCGTTGAGCTGTCGAGCATGTGGGCCGAGCGCTGCTATAAGGCGCATACCCGCGACGACCAGGCGCTCTTTGGCATTGTTCAGGGCGGCATGCACCTGGATCTGCGCCTGCGTTCGCTGCGCCATCTGGAGGAGTGCGGCGACTTCCCGGGCTATGGTATCGGTGGCTATTCGGTGGGCGAGGATCACGAGACCATGTTCGAGACCCTGGCGCCGCTCGTGAGCGAGTACATGCCCAAGCACAAGCCGCGCTACCTGATGGGCGTCGGCAACCCCACCACCCTCGTGCGCGGTGTGGGCGTGGGCATTGACATGTTCGACTGCGTGCTGCCGACGCGTACCGGCCGCATGGGTACGGCGTTCTCCAGTGAGGGTCGCCTCAACTTCCGCAACGCGCGCTTTGCGCACGATGACGGCCCCATCGACTCCACCTGCACCTGTCCGGTGTGCACAGGCGGCTACAGCCGCGCACTCATTCGCCACATGGTCACGCAGAAGGAGATGCTCGGCGGCATTCTGCTGTCGATGCACAACATCTACTACCTGCTCAACCTTATGCAGCGTGCCCGCCAGGCCATTATCGAGGGCCGTTACGGCGCGTTCGTGAGCGACTGGATGAACAGCCCTGCCGCGGTTGATTACTAAGGGCGACAGACACGCTTGCAGAGCGTGGGCAACGGCAATGGTCGAGCGCCAGCCGGTCGTCGCATTCGCTGACACCGGCTGCGCGACCGCTGACCGATAGCTTGCAAGTGCTTGATGCATCGTGGGTACCATACCGAATAGTTGATGCTCGGGCGGGTGTTTGACGCATGGCGTCGACCCCGCCCATTTTTCTTTTTCTCGATAGGAGCACCCATGATTAAGAATGAGAACGTCGAGGGCGAGCCCGCCTACGACGAGACGTACCGCCGCGGCCCCGTGGTCATGCGCGGCCCCATGATTCCCAAGGACAACACCTACGCCAACCTGCTGGCGCCCGAAGATTCGACCGACTGGCTGCATGCCGATCCCTGGCGCGTGCTGCGCATTCAGGCCAAGTTTGTCGATGGCTTCGGCGCGCTTGCCGAGCTTGGCCCCGCAGTGACCATCTTCGGCAGTGCCCGCACGCCTAAGACCGATCCGCTCTACAAGGCGGCGCGTACCGTCGGGCGCAAGATCGCGCAACGTGGCGTGGCGGTCATCACCGGTGGCGGCCCCGGCATCATGGAAGCGGCCAACAGGGGAGCGGCGAGTGTCAACGGCAAGTCAGTTGGCCTAGGCATTGAATTGCCGCACGAGCAGGGGCTCAACAAATACGTGAACCTCGGCATGGACTTCCGCTACTTCTTTGTGCGCAAAACCATGTTCGTTAAGTACAGCTCGGGCGCCATCGTATTTCCCGGCGGCTTTGGCACGCTCGACGAGATGTTCGAGGTTCTCACGCTGGTGCAGACGCACAAGGTCAAGCGCATGCCGCTCGTGCTGGTGGGCAGCGAGTACTGGCAGGGCCTGTTCGACTGGCTCAACGGCCCGGTGATGAGCGCCGGTATGATCAGCCCGCTCGATCCGGATCTGGTACACATTACTGACGACCTCAACGAGGCCGTCGACATTGCGCTCAGCGGGTTGATGTAGAGCAATCGTGCCCACCGCGACATGAATATGTATGGCAATCTGATGCTATCTAACGTCAGTTTGCCGTTTATATTGGGTATACTGATGCAAAAGACGAGAGCGAGGAGGTCGCAAATGTCTACAGCAACAGTTAAGCCTACGACGGTTCGCATCGAAGAGGGGCTCAAGGAGCAGGCGACTGAGTTCTTGGATTCGGTCGGCCTCAGCCTCAATTCTTATCTCAATCTTGCCGTTCGGCAGCTGGTAAATCAGCGAAAGATTCCTTTTGAGATTGTAGGAAGGGCGGAGGTGCCCAACGAGGCGACGAGGCGTGCCATGGTGATCGCCGAGGCTCATGAGTTGGGGGTTTTGCCGGACGATAGCCCGTCATTCAACAACGCTGATGAGCTTATATCATTCCTCGATGAGGACTAGCGATGTTTGAGATTAAAGTCGAGGCTCAGTTTAAGGCGGATTATAAACGGACGATGCGCATTCATCCGCAGCAAAAAACCGAGTTTAAGGCGGCGGTCGCAGAGCTTGCAGCTCACGGCTCGCTTCCCGCGGAATATGGCGCCCATGAGCTTTCAAACCCGGGCGGAAACTACAACGGCCACATCGATTTCCATCTATCCGATGGCTTGGTCGATGTGGTCGTTCTTTATCTTCCCCATAAGACTAACCCAGTGATTAGGCTGGTAAGAATGGGCGCTCATCAGGAGTTGTTTCAGGGTCCGCTGGGCTGATCGCTGATTTCTAAGTTGCGGTGGAATGGGGATTGATTGGCGGCTAATAAGCCAAAAACAGTCCCCATTTCACCGCAACTGCTGGGGGTACCCCGTTCGTCGCCGCGGCCTCCGGTTCCACTTTTCGCTGAATTTCGCTCAAAAGCTCGGCTGCGACTTCGCTGCTTTTGAAACGAATGCTGCAGTCTTCTTTCTTTGGGAAAGCAAGCAACGGAATAGCTCCGTACCAGACAGTTTCCTCGTCAATCACTGATGCGCACAGGCGTCCTTCGGCTTTGATGAGATAGTTGACGTTCATCTCGGCAAAAATCGCTTTCACGTCATCGCGTGGAGTTGAAGCAATAGAAATCTCAAGGGCAATTCCACGGGTAGCGGCATCCGCGAGTGCAGCGGCGAGCTTTTCAAGGCATGCGGCGGACGCGTAGGGTGCGGCAATAAAAATGCTTTTCGATGCGTTCTCGATGTCATTCACTAAAGCCTCCACGGCTCTTGCCGACCTAACGAGGATGTTTCGATCGTCCTGTCTGTTGTCGTTTGCCGCAAAGACTTCATACCCCAGCTTGGCGTAGGTCTTGAGCCTCTTTTGGTACATGCGCGCGAACATGGGTATCGACAGGTCAACATAGTCGAATATCTCAACCCGCTGTTTGCCCTCGTGGCTTCTGTGTAGCCTACCTGCCTGCTGCGTTATGCTGCCGTCCCAAGATATTGGAGTGGCAATGAGCAAAGTGTCAAGGTAAGACAGGTCGAAGCCCTCGCCCAGAAGACTTTCAGTTGCGACGATGATTCGATGATCATGCTCAAAGCTGGGAAGACTCTTCAGTATTGCTTTTCTTTCTTTGGCGTCGATTTCTCCGGTTAAGAGTATGGGTTCGTGTCCACGGCTTTGAAGTAGCCTGCATAGCTCTTCGGCATGCTTTTTTCTTTTAGATAGCACAAGCGGATGCCGGCCGTTTGATGCGGCCTCGAGGGCGTCCTCGATAATTGCTTCGTTTCTCGCGGCGTGTACACACAGGAGATCGAGAATTTGGTTAAAGGATGCTCCTGGTCCGTAGGTGGGTAATCGAATTCCGGTGAAACGCGGTCTAACAATGCGCTGAATCCCCTGTTGGATTGCTTGCGTTTTTGGATCGACGACATAGCGAACCGGGCCGCAGAGCATCGAGAGTGCCCGCGTGAGTCCGTCCGAACGCTCGGGCGTTGCGGAAAGGCCATATACATATTTGGCAGGAGCGGACTTGAGGACAAGCTCAAGCTGTGGCGCGGCCGCATGGTGGCATTCGTCACAGATGATGAGACTGTAATCGCGAACGAACTCCTTGGCTAATGACTCGCCGGTTTGGGGATCCTTGCCGGATAGCGACTGGAATGAAGCAATGTCGATGAGACGGCTTATGGCGGTCTTGCCTCCTCCGATTTGCCCAATGAGCGGAGGCTGTCTTTTGCTGATTCGTCCCTTTGGGGTTCGGACGGGCTCTCTGTTGTCCGTGATGTCGAGAAATCGTTCGAGTTGGGATTTCCATTGGGCAATGAGCGCAGTTTTAGGAACGATGACGAGCGTTGGAAGACCAATGGCAGCAATAAGATAAGCTCCGATGACGGTTTTGCCGAACCCCGTCGGTGCGGACATGATCCCGTCTTCATAGCTGAGCATCTGTTCAGCGACAATTTGCTGTTCAGGGCGAAGAGTCCCTTTAAATGCCATCGCAATTGGATGGCTCGACTTGCGTTTGTCTGAATAGTGGGCAGAAACGCCGGCTTCTTGAAGCAGCCGCTCAAGTTGAACCTTGCAGCCTCTGGGAATCGCGACGTAGCCATCTCTAAGTTCGCTGAGGTCTATGAACCGCGGTTTGCCGAATACCGATTGATGCATAGATTGTGCGCGGAAGAATTCTGGGTTGGCAAATGTTGCAAGCCTGCGGACTTCCATTTGAGCTGCGGGACTCAGAGATTTTTCGGGGATATAGAGCATATCGGTCTGCGTGACGGACAGCGATGACGGGAAGTCCCGCGGTGTGAGCGGAAGCCGCTTTCGCAGTCTCTGGGAATGTGGCACACCGGTGTTTGCCGCCGCAACAGCTGCTATTCCATGTGACCTATTTTCGATGCTCTCGATCAGATTTTGCACCGTCACGCGCGGGATTAACTGGATTTGCGAAAGGTAAAGCCATTGATCGGGAAAGGGCTCAAATTGCTCGTCAACAAATACGCTGTTCCCTTTTCGCTGCGCTTTTCCTTGAAAAGGCAGCGCTATGAGATTTCCAAAGCCGCCCTCAGGAATGGTGGACTGCGCGGGCAGCATTCGGTCAAATGCTTTGAAGGTGATTGTCTTGTTCAGTATCGCCGCTTCGGTGATAAGGCTGCTTCCAAAATCTCGTGCGGTCTTTGCGCTGACGAGCTCTAGGAAGAAAAACCAGACATGTGCGCCGTCGCCCGATCTCGATCGCTCAACTGCGACATCGATTCCGTGGCTTTTTGCGACATGTCGAATGGCTTTCGTCGCTTCTTTCCAATCGGCTCCGTCAAAATCGATGACCAGGACTTTCGTGTTACTGTCTTTATCGAGCACATATTGGCCTATAACGTCTCGAAGCCTATCGTCATTGCCTCTGAAATGGGCGATGATCGCGGCATCGCTCAACTCGGGGAAGACGCGGCTGCTGCATTCCGTGCATTTGACTCTCTGGTGGCTTGCTTTGGGGCAAATGCCTGACTTCCACTCATTTGCGCAGGCGGGCGTATAGCCAATTCCTCCGTCTTTTCTGCGGTACCCATGAGCGTAGACATCTTTGCGACCAGTAAAGAGATTGCGGAAGAGCTCGAGTTTGTCGCGCGCTGGGCTTGCGCTGGTGACGATATCTTCGATCTGCGCCCGTCTATCGAAAGAATCGCCAGCTTTCTCCCATTCTTCCAGCGTTGTATAACGGGTGTCTGGACCGCTGCTGCAGATAACGATTTGCTTGCGCGGATCCGAAGCGTGGACGACCGTTTTATTGAATTTGAATAGGGCGCTCCCGAAAAGGGCGTATTGATGCGTGCCGTTGCTCATTTGAAAGCCATTCTTATCAGCGTTCATTGGGATGAGGGTACGTCATTTCAGCTTTATGAGATACGCGACTTCGATTTTGGTTCGGTAATAGTGGGGTACCGATCCGTGAGTGGCAATCAGCCGGTGCCAAAACGTGCGGCGGCTGTTCTTAAAGGTTTTTGACGGCTATGGGGCGGGTTGGCGGCGTGGGGAGGGGTTTTCGAATGACCCCGTGGTCAAATAACGTCAAATGTGAGTACTGCTGTTAATGTAGTCTCATAACATTTGGCAAGAATAGAATACCAATTCGACATTATTCTATATATCTAACCCACCAAACACGGCATTTTGAGCCTTGGCAAGGCGTGAAATTAATCGAAACGATCGATTCCGGCGAGATTTTGCTGCTACTAATTTGGTGGCAGTACTCATATTTGCCATTTTTGTCCAGTGGGTACCGCGAGGGGGCCTGTTCGACTGGCTCAACGGCCCGGTGATGAGCGCCGGTATGATCAGCCCGCTCGATCCGGATCTGGTACACATTACCGATGACCTCAACGAGGCTGTCGACATCGCCCTGAGCGGGCTGATGTAGAGTAGCTAAAATGGGACGGGGCTAAAAAGACTGGTCTGAAACGTTTGATACCAGTCTTTTTAGCCCC
>CABUWA010000023.1 GCA_902495085.1 uncultured Collinsella sp.
CAGCCGTCCAGGCCGCGCACATCGGTAAAGAAGTCGGCGTCGGGGTTCTTGCCCGTCACCAGGTAATAGGCCGAGCGCACGGCGGCCTCCATCACGCCGCCCGTGGCGCCAAAGATCACACCCGCACCCGTGCCAAAGCCCAGCGGCGTATCGAGCGGCTCCTCAACTAGCGTATCCACGCTCACGTGGCTCGCGCGGACCATGCGCACCATCTCGCGCACCGTCAGCGCAACGTCCACATCGGGCGTGCCGCCCTCGCCCACCATGCTCGGCAGCGCGCACTCGGCCTTCTTGGCCGTGCACGGCATCACGGACACCACAAACAGGCGCTCGGGCTCCACGCCCAGCACCTTGGCGTAGTAGGTCTTGGCGATGGCGCCGAACATCTGCTGCGGCGACTTGGACGTGGACAGGCTGTCGACAAACTCGGGGTAACGCGCCTTCACAAAGCGTACCCAGCCCGGGCAGCAGCTCGTGAACATGGGCCAGCTGCGGCTGTCGCCCTCGCCCTTGGCGGCCTCGCCCAGGCGCTTGAGCAGCTCGGAGCCCTCTTCCATAATGGTGAGGTCGGCCGAGAAATCGGTATCGAACACGTACTCAAAGCCAACGCGGCGCAGCGCGCAAGCCAAGCGCTCAACGGTAGCCTCCTCGCGAGATATGCCGAGCTCCTCGCCCCAGGCGCTGCGCACGGCCGGCGCAATCTGCACCAGCACGATCTTGTCGGGATCGGCGAGAGCATCGAACACGGTCTCGGTATCGTCGCGCTCGCGCAGTGCGCCCGTCGGGCAATGCGTTATGCACTGGCCGCACGCGACGCATTCGGTCTTGCCGATCGGCGCGCGCCCGCGGGTACCCACGGCGGTATGCGTGGCGCGGTTGGTCAGGTCCCAAATCCCTAGCCCCTGCACGCTCTCGCACACCTTGATACAGCGCATGCATTTAATGCACTTGTCGTTTTCGCGGATGATGGGAAAATCGAAATCCCAGCCCTCGCCCGCCAAATGCCTTTGATACGGCAGATAAAAAATACCCAGGTCGTTGGCGATGGTCTGTAGGTTGCAGTTGCCGCTGCGCACGCAGCTCGTGCACTGCGAATCGTGCTGGGACAGCAGCAGCTGCACGTTGGTGCGGCGAGCCTCGCGGGCCTTGGGGCTGTTGGTGTGCACCACCATGCCGTCGAGCACGTAGTTGTTGCAGGCGGCGACCAGCTGATCGCAGCCCTCGACCTCGACCACGCACACGCGGCAGCCGCCGATCTCGTTCAGATCGCGCAGATAGCACAGGGTGGGAATCTGGATGCCGACGGACTTGGCCGCATCCAGGCTCGTGGTGTGCTCGGGCACCACGACTTCGCAGTTATCGATAATGAGCCTGACCATGTTGTGCGCTCCGTTTTCGCTGTTGTCGCCGACGGTGGTTTTGTTGAGCTCTACCATTCCAGGTTCCTCCCTCCGCGGAACGCGCCAAAGCCAAAGTGGTCGCAACGCAGGCAGCGGCTTGCCTCCTGGCGCGCCTCCTCCTCGGTAAGGCCCTGCTCGACCAGATTCCAATCGTGAATACGCTCGCCGGCCTCGCGCTCGCCCAGCTCGCAGCGGCCGCACTCGTGCTTGCCCTTAAACTGAACGGTCGGCAGCTCCACGTCGAGCTTGATCTTGTGGTCGAAGCCCAGATAGCGGTCGATGTTTGCCGAAGCCACGCGGCCGGCGTTGATGGCACGGATGACGGTGGCGGGGCCGGTCTGGCAGTCGCCGCCGCTAAAGAGGCCATCGAAGTTGGGCACGGCACCGTCCGAGTCGGTGACCACGCAACCCCACTTGCAGGCGATGCCCATGTCCTCAAACGGCTTGGAATCGATGTCCTGGCCAATGGCGACAAACACGCGCTCACAGGGGATGACGCGCTCGGGCGTAGCGGCGGCACGCGGAGCCGGACGACCGCGGCGGGGCTCGCCGATAATCTGCGGTTGCACGCGCAGGCCGCTCACGCGACCATCTTCGCCCGTCTCGATGGCGAGCGGCGCCGTGAGCTCCAGAACCTCGCAACCCTCGGCCTGGGCGCCGGCAATCTCGGCGTCCTGGGCCGTCATATCGCAGATGCGACGGCGGTAGACGATGCTCACCTTTTCGGCACCGCAGCGCACGGCAGAGCGCGCCACGTCCATGGCCACGTTGCCGCCGCCGATGACGCACACGCGCTGGCCGCTCAGGTCGGGCAGCTCGTCGTCTCCGATGGCGCGCAGCATCTTGACGGCCGACTCCACGCCGGGCGCCTCTTCACCCGGAAGGCCGAGCTTCTTGTCGCTATGGGCACCGATGGCCAGGTAGACGGCATCGAACTCGTCGCGCAGGCGAGCGAGCTCCTCGCCGTTCACGGAGTGATCGAGCTCAACGTCGATGCCGGCGCTCAAGATCCAGTCGATCTCGGCCTGCAGGCGCTCGCGCGGCAGACGATAGCTGGGGATGCCGTAGCGCAGCATGCCGCCCAAGTGGTGGCGCTGCTCAAAAATGGTCACCTTGTGGCCCATCACGGCCAGGTAGTAGGCACAGGAAAGGCCAGCCGGGCCGCCGCCGATCACGGAGACGCGCTTACCGGTGTTGTCCACTACATGCGGCTTGTGGTCGTTGAGGTCACTGTGCTCAACGGCAAAACGCTTGAGGGCGAGGATGTTCATGGGGTCGTCGACCATGCCACGGCGGCAATGCATCTCGCAGGGATGCTCGCACACCAGGCCGCAAACGAGCGGCAGCGGGTTATTCTTGCGGATGACCTTGACGGCATCGGCATAGCGGCCGGCCTCGACGAGCGAAATGTAACCGGGAATGTCGACATGCGCCGGACAGCCCGAGACGCACGGGACGCGGGCCTCGCGGTCAAAGCCACAGGAGTGCTCGCGGATGTGGTGCTCAAAATCGTCACGGAAACCGCGGATAGCCGTAAGCGCCATGGCGCCGGCCTCGTAACCGATGGCGCAATCGCTCGAAAGATAGATGGTGCGGGCCGTGCGCTCAATCAAGTTGAGCGTGGACTCGTCGGCGCGGCCCTCGAGCACATCGGCGAGCAGGTCGCTCAGCGCGCTCAGGCCCACGCGGCAGGGCGTGCACTTGCCGCAGCTCTGGGTGGAGCACAGGTTGACGAGCGCCGCCGTAAACTCGACGGGGCACGGGGCGAGTGAACTCACCGCCAGACGACGTCCGAGTGCATCGTGCAGGTCGTCCATGACGGCCTGAGCGTGGCTGCGTTCCATTACGTGCAGTCGAGCCATAAGATCCCCTCTCACATGGCAGCCCGGAGGCGAGGCCGGGCGAAATTGCTACACGCACAACACTGACCTAAAAAGTTGTTTGGCAACAATATGGTTCGGCAGGCGGTATGAAACGTCGTCCTCAGCGGTGAAAAAGAACATTACCGCAGATAAATGCCATATTTGATAAAACGCGTTATCAAATGACAATGCCCCGTCCACGCAAGCACGCGAACGGGGCATTGGTCAAGTTTTACGGTCAGCGGCTCTTTTGTGCCAGCGACCTTCTGTCTTTAGCTAAGCTCAGGCCAGTAACCCTTGTTGGCCTCGATCATGTCGTCGAGAACCTCCTTGGCGACCTTCATCGAAGGCACGGTCTTGTTGAGCGTAAAGGCCTTGAGTGCCTTCTCGTACGAACCCTCGATCGTAGCCTCGACCACGAGCTTCTCGGAGTTCAGCTGCTGCATCATGAGGCCCTGCTGGAACAGAGGAATGTTGTCGCGGCTGATGACCTCGGGGCCGTTCTTGCCAATGTAGGCAGGCAGCTCGACCATAGCGTCGTAGGGCATGTTGGGGATAGCGCCCTTGTTCTCGCAAATGACCAGGAAGCGCTGCTTGCTATCGTTCTTCAGAGCGATAGCCAGGTCGGCAATCCAGTCGCCGTGGCTGCCCGCATAGAACGTGCTCTCGTCGATCTCGCCCGTCTTCTCGTAGTGATCGATACCATCAAAGAGGTTCTTCTCGCGCGTCTCCTCAACCTCGTTTGCACGGGTGCGCTCGGGGTTGGAATGCTCGACGAACTCCTTCTGCTGCAGGTAGTAGTTCAGATACGTGTTGGGCAGGTACTCCGGGAAGCACTCCATGATCTCGTACTCGCCCTTCCAGACGTAGTACCAGCTGCCCTTGGTGTGGCGATTCTGCTCGGGGTGCTCGTCGGCGGTCTCCTCGGGCTTCTTTGCCATGAGCGAGCCCATGCCCTTGAGGTAGGAGTCGGGCAGCAAGATCTGGTGCTCCTTGATGTACTCACGCAGCTGCGGGAGCACCTCCTCGCCCTTGTGGCGAATCGAGGTGAACCAACCAAAGTGGTTGAGGCCAAAGTAATCGTACTCGACATCCTTCTTGTCGATATCGAGCGCGGCGCAAACCACGTCGATGATCGCGATCGGCATGTCGCAGATGTTGATGATGCGAGCGTTGGGGCGCAGCACACGGCAGCCCTCGGACACGATGGCGGCAGGGTTGGAGTAGTTGAGAATCCAGTAGTCCTTCTTGGCGTACTTCTCAACGTCATCGATCAGCTCGACCATGGGGAAGATGGTGCGCATGCCGTAGGCAAGGCCGCCGCAACCGCAAGTCTCCTGACCCACGCAGCCGTGACGCAGCGGAATCTTCTCGTCCTGCTCGCGCATGGCGTAGCCGCCCACGCGCATCTGGGCAAATACGAAGCTCGCGTCGGTAAAAGCCGTCTCCTTGTCGGTGGTCACCGTGAGCTTGATGTCCAGGCCGAGGTCCTCGTGCAAAATCCAGTCCACGAGCACGCCGATCTTGCGCTGGCGCTCCTCGTTGATGTCGTACAGACGAATCTCGTCAACGTCGAGCTCGTCCTTGCGCAGGGCGATGGACTTGACGATGCCGGGGGTAAAGGTGGATCCGCCACCACACAGAGTAATGATCATTGTTTACTGCTCCTTCTCAATTGCGTTCTCGACCTTGTCGCGCATCTCGGCGACCTTCATGCCAAAGATGATCTGGATATTATTGCCGTTGCGGTTGATGCCGCTGTTGGGCACGTGGTTGATGAGGTCCTCATTGATGAGGTCCGGGTTCTTAACGTTCACGCGGAGACGCGTAAAGCAGTTCTCGAGCTCCTCGATGTTGTCCTTGCCACCAAGACCTGCGACCAGGTCGGCAATACCTGCATCGACGCCCTCCGAGGGAGCCGCGGCAACAGCGCCCTGCTTCACCGCGACAGACGCGGCGGCCTCGCCCTCGGCAACGGACTCGGCGAGCTCGGACTCTTCCTCGCGACCAGGCGTGTGGAGGTTGAGCTTCTTGATAAGGAAGGTGAAGAGGAAGAAGTACAGCGCGGCGTTGACGACTCCAAGTACCAGCATAACCGGCCAGTTGGTCTTATCGACGCCCAGGACCAGGTTGGAGACCACGATGTTGATGATGCCGCCTGCAGTCGAAGCGGGCACGGAGAGGACCTTGAGCAGGACCAGGAAGATGCCGGAAAGAACCGAGTGAACGACAAAGAGCACGGGAGCGGCAAAGACAAAGAGGAAGTCCATGGGCTCGGTCACGCAGGAGAGCACGGCGGTGATGATCAGCGGGATGATAACGGCCTTGGTCTTATCCTTGTTCCCCCTGTAAGCGGTGACGATAAAGGCGAGACCGATACCGATGTAGGGCCACAGGTTGTTGAAGGTGTAGCTGTTGAAGTAGGTGCTATCGGAGAAGGGCTGACCCGTCATTGCCATCTCGGCAACACGGATGGGATAGGCGCCGGCGATAACCTGATCACCCAGCGTCAGGGTGCCACCCACATCGGAGAACTGGAACGGGGTGTAGATGAGGTGGTGCAGACCGGTGGGAACGAGCAGCTTGTTGAGCATACCGTAGATAAACAGACCGATGTTGCCCGACTCCTTAATGATGCCGGCAACGGAGGAGATGGCACCCTGAACCGGAGGCCAAACGATGCAGAAGCCGGCGCCCATGATCCAGGAAATGATGATCATGATCAGGAACGGAAAGCGAACGCCCGAGAACATCGAAAGGGCAATGGGGAACTGCTTGTTCGAGTACTTGTTGAACACGGCACCGGTGATGCAACCAAGGATGATGCCGCCAAACACGCCGGTATCGAGCACCTGAATGCCCATAACGGTGGCCTGGCCGGTTCCGGTAAGACCGAGCATGCCGCTCGCATCGGCAAGAGAGCCGGTGGCGTTAAGCACGATGTTGTTAGCCTGCAGGAACAGGAAGAACG
This sequence comes from uncultured Collinsella sp., assembly GCA_902495085.1. Classification (GTDB taxonomy): domain Bacteria; phylum Actinomycetota; class Coriobacteriia; order Coriobacteriales; family Coriobacteriaceae; genus Collinsella. Next base: position 6,234 of record CABUWA010000023.1, read on the forward strand.
ACATCAGGGCGATCAGCGAAGCATGGCCCTTGTTCTTCTTTGCCATGGCGCCGGCGATGCCCACGCAGAACAGAATCGAGAGGTTGTTGATGATAAACATCAGCGACTGATAGACAACGGCACCCACGAGCTGGAACGGACCGAAGCCCAGCACAGGGATCATGGCGCAGATGGTCTTATTGGTCAGAATGATGCCCACGATGAGCAGAATGCCGGCAACCGAGAGATACATCATCGGCTGGACGATTGACTTCGCGAACACCTCCAACGGCGCTTTGAAATTGAACTTCTTTTTTGCGGTCATAGCGGTACTCCCCTTCCTTTTCCGCAAATTAAGACAGATGTGCCCTGGACAAGACCGTGAGCCCTGCCTTATATCAATCGATGTGTGGGCACGTTATGCCTAGAGACCAGGTTCTCCAAGCAGGTTAACAATGTGATATGCGAGATAACTCTTCTCAGCATCGGTAACGACAACGTTATAGGTAGACGACAAGTGGGCGGCTATGGCATCCGCGCACGAGAATGCACGCGGATAAGCCGTTTCATCGATTCGGAACAGCGCGTCTCCGTTGATTTGCCCGGCCGTAGGATCGAGCGCTCGCTGTGCGAAAAACTGCAGGTGACGAACGAAGCGTTCGTAAGGCAGCGAGGTGTCATCGAGGGTCGTGGCATAGCGCTCGGAAACAATCGCAAGCACGTCGCGAACAAGCTGGACCGAAACAATCAGACGGTCAGAGCGCTGCGGCATGGTGGCGTTGACGATATGCAAGGTAATGAAACCCTGCTCCTCCTCGCTCATCTCAATGCCCATATACTCCTTGATAATCTGCAGCGCACGGCCCGCAAGTGCATACTCCTTACGATAGAACTGCTGGATCTCGAGCAGAAGCGGGTTCTCACAGGAGACGCCCTTGCGCTCACGCTCCAAAGCAAGGCTGATATGGTCTGCGAGAGCAATGAGAATCTTGTCGTTGATATCAACATTGAGCTCTCGACGGAGCATCTGAACAATGTCCTCGGCAATCACGAGGTTGACGGTGGGGATGGACTCCAAAAGATGTGCCAAGCGGTCAATCGTACGCGAATCCTGAGAAGTTCCCTCCTGCAACGCGTAGGTCTTTTCGACTGACGCCTCGTCGATGGCATCGCCGGCATGACGGCCAAAGCAGAGGCCTCGACCGATGACGATGAGCTCGGAGCCATCGTCCGAAGTGACCATTGCGACGTTGTTGTTAAAAACTCGCTTGATAACCACGGTACCCACCACAAGAATTTACTCGGAAAGCCAGATGACAGGCTCTTTAACAGCAACGGGGCCGGAAGCATGCTCACGAAGAGTCGAGTTCTCTGAACGCTCGCACACGATAACGAAGACCGTGGGATCGAAGCCGGCGGCGCGAACCGCGTCGAAATCGACCTCGACGAGGGGCTGGCCCGCGTCGACATGGTCACCCTGGGCAACAAGCGCATGGAAGCCCTTGCCCTCAAGCTCAACAGTGTCGATTCCGATATGCAGCATCACCTGAGCAGAGCTGTCGTCGGACATGATGCCCAGCGCGTGCTCAGTCGGAAACAGCGCCGCAACGGTACCGGAAACAGGAGCGCACACCGTTCCCTCTTGGGGAACCACGGCAACGCCATCGCCCACTGCACGGCTGCTAAAAGCGGGGTCATTGGTATTTTCTAGATGAACAAGCTCGCCGGAAACAGGGGCGAGGATCTCGAACTCGGAAGTCGCAGTCGCCTGCTTGTCCGAGCCACCCATAAGGCGAGAAAAGAAACCCATGGTGGCATGTCCCTTCATAAATATAGCCCAACCAAAATCATGTGAATGCGTCCATGGAGACACACCCGCTCAAAGACTTTGGTTAGGCCCACGTCCGAGGGACTCGGTAACCTTCCGCATTTCCTTTTACGGGAGGTATTGTAGACAAGCCCAAAGCCGGAACAATCATTATGACCGATGAACGGTATTTTTTCTTCGATAAACGGTATTTAGGCGGCACTTAGGGACGTTCCTTTCCCGCCGGCACCCAGGGGCACTCCTCACTCTGGCGCGTTGGGGACAGGTTTGTTTGCACCAGGTTGGTGCAGATTAACCTGTCCCCAATGCACCAATTTCGTATGCGCTAGATGAAGAGCTCGCATTCCTTCCGCACGACGCAAACCTTGCTCAGCATCTGGGAAACAGTGGATAGCTTGTTGGGATCAAGCTTGCGAGCGCTTCGCGGACATACGGCGATGCAGCGCATGCAGGAGATGCACGCCTCGCCAGCTGTTCGCTTGGGGTCGCCCTTTTCGATAGCACAAACGGGGCACGCCGCGGCGCATGCACCGCAGGAGACGCAATCCTCTGTTGCCTCGGGTGCCATACGGTGACTTCCAGCTTGTTTATAAGGACGATTGCCGGGAATAGAGGGCTCGGACGCATCCTCAGCCAACAGCTTTTGCTGAATTTGCTGCGCAAACTCTGCGAGCTGCGCCGCATCCTGCGCATCCGGTCGCCCAGCAGCAAACTGACGAGCAACGGAATGCTCAGCAATAGCAGAAACCGCTGCAACCACCCTAAATCCAGCGCGCTTCGCAACGTCCTCCAGCTCTACGAGCGTGTCCTCAAACGCGCGGTTTCCGTATACACAAACCAAAACAGTCCGAGCCCCGTTGCCGCGCACCATGCCCAACCGGTCAGCCACCACAGCCGAGATTCTACCGGCATACGCCGGCGCAGAGATTACGGCCACGTCGTCCTCAGTCATCGAGACAGCGCTGAAATCTAGCCCGCTATCGGTCAAATCGACGGTAACGGTATTCTTGTCCAGCGCCCCGGCCACAAGGCCAGACACCTTCCGCGTTCCGCCCGTCGGACTAAACACAATTTCGAATACGTCCATCGAGGCACCCTCCCCCTACGCCTGGCAACACGTCAAGCCGCTTTCACATCCAGCCAGAGTATACGGTACGTGGGATCCCCGTTTTGGTACACCAAACACCCCAATACACCCACCCTACGCTGTCTGCCTCTTCGTTTTGTATAAATTACGGTACAGATTGTATATATTTACGGGATACCGCCGTGTTCTCCTGAGGTACCCCATCCTGGCCCGTGCAAAAAACGGAGTATTCTGCAACGTGACCGCGCCAGCACCGCCGCGGGCGGGCAAAACTGTAGGGCGCTGCGTCATTTAGGGTTCCGACATAGCGAGAATGACGTACCTTTGCTTCGAAAAACAGCGAAATCTAACTCAAAACGCTCATAGGGGGTATCTGAAGGCCACCGTTGGCAATACCGAATCGTATGCAGCCAGCTAGAGCTGCTGAATACTCCAAAAAAATGCACGGCGCACCCCATAGGACCCATTGCTGCATGGCGGAAATAGGTCCTCGGCATCCCCCAGATGCATTCCCGAGAAAATCACGTTTGAATTAACGATGGACACGGCAAACAAAAGGGCCCGAGCGTTGTTTGCTCGGGCCCTCACTGTGCCTCAATCTAATGCGCGACGCGTATGTTACTTGCGCTTGCCGCCGCCGTCACCGGGGCGACGGGAGCTGCCGCCGCGCTTGCCGCCACGGCCGTTGCCATAGCTGCCACGGTTATCGCGGCCGCCGGCGCGGCCGCCACGGGAGCCGACCTGGTTGCCGCCGCGACCACCACGGTAGCCGCCGCGACGCTCTTCGCGGGTATCGTCGTAGTTGCGCCAATCATCGCGGCGATCGCGGCTGGCACGCGGATCACGACGATCGCGCGACTCGTTAGAACGACCAGCGCCGCCGCGGCCGCCATTGCCGCGAGCGCCCTCGCGACGCTCGCCGCCGCGGCCACCGCGCTCTTCAAAGCGCTTGCCGCCACGGGACTCACCGCTGCGGGCGCCACGCTCACCGCGACCCTCGCCGCCACGGCGCTCATCGCGCCCGCCGCGCTCGCCATCGCGACCGGAGCGACGACGGTCACCCGAGCCGCGCTTGCCGCCGCGCGAACCACGGCCCTCGTCCTCGCGCTCGACACGACGACGACCGCCGCGGTCCTCGTCCTCGCGGCGACGGCGATGTGCCTCACCCTGGAACTGCTTGGCACGGCGCTCGGCACGGTTACCGCGCGCAGGCTGCTCAGCGGCACCAGCACCAGCACGCTCCTCGGCAGCCACCTCGCGAGCCACGCTCTCAACAGCCTCGTCCACGCGAGCCTGAACGCCCTCGCGCACGCGGGTCTTCCCGCCGCGCTTGGGACGGCTCGGACGCTCGCCGTCGCCGCGGCGCTCGTCGCGACCGCGGTTGGAACGACCGGCCACATCGCCGTAATCGTCGCCGTTGCGCTTGCCGTCACGACGCGCCTGCTCGAGCTTCTTCTTGCTCTTGGACTTGCCACGCTTGGTCTTCTTCTTCACCTTAAAGGCCGCAGGATCGCGCTCGGGGTCAACCGCGGGCGGATTGGGGCCCACATGCAGGTCGCCGGCCTCGTAGATGTCGGCGGTCTTGTCCATGAGCTTCTCGATCTCGTAGAACTCATCGACATCCTGCTCGGTCACAAACGTGATGGCCCAGCCCAGCTCGCCGGCACGACCCGTACGGCCAATACGGTGGATGTAGTCGGTCGGCTCGGCCGGCACGTCAAAGTTCACGACATAGCGCACGTCGCTGATGTCGATGCCGCGGGCGAGCACGTCGGTCGCCACCAGCACGTCGACGGTGCCGTCGCGGAAGGCAGAAAGCGCGCGCTCGCGCTGGGCCTGGCTGCGGTTGCCGTGAATCGCGGCGGCCTTGATGCCCTTACGCTCCAGACGACGGCAGCAGCTGTCGGCGCGATGCTTGGTGCGCATAAAGACAATGGTGCGCTCCGGACCCTCCTTCTTGAGAAACTCGGGCAACAGGTTGTTCTTGGCCTCGATGGACACCGGGAACACAAACTGGTCGACGGTGTCGGCAGTCGACGTGGCGGGCGCGATCTCCACGCGGGCCGGGTCGCTCACCAGGTCGGTGATCTCGCCCACGGCCTCCTCGTCGAGCGTCGCCGAGAACAGCAGCGTCTGACGCTCGGCCGGCGTCTCGCGCACAATGCGGCGGACGGCGGGCAAAAAGCCCATGTCGAGCATGCGGTCGGCCTCGTCGAGTACCAGCACCTTGACCTCGTTCAGGTGGCAGGCGCCCTGCTCGATCAGGTCGACCAGACGGCCCGGCGTGGCGACCAAGATATCGCAGCCGTACTTGAGTGCCGCGGTCTGCGGCTTGTAGCTCACGCCACCCACGACGGTCACGGCGACATGGCCGGTGACGTCGGCGATCTTGCTCGCGACCTCGTCGATCTGCTGGGCAAGCTCGCGCGTGGGGGTGATGACGAGCATCACGGGGCCACGGCCGTTGCCCTCGGGCTTTTTAGCACCGCGGCGACGGTTGCGGCCGCCGCGCTCGCGCACGGGCTTGGGCGGAGCGATGTGCTCCAGATTGTTCATGGTCGGCAGCAAAAAGGCGGCCGTCTTGCCGGTGCCGGTCTGGGCGGCGGCAAGCAGGTCGCGGCCCTCGAGCACCACGGGGATGGAGCCGGCCTGAACGGGCGTGGGCGCCGTATAGCCCAGGTTCTCGATAGCACGGAGTATCTCGTCCGAAAGCCCCAGCTCGTCAAAGGCGGGCAGGCTCTCGGTGGCGGACTCGACGGTCTGGGCGGCATTGGCCTCATCGGCGGCATCGAAGGCAGCCTGGGTCATGGCCTCGCGGGCCTCGTCCAGGATCTCGGCGTCGGTGACGTCGGATACAGAATTACGCATATGTTGTTGTTCCTTATCTGCACGCGCAATGGGCGCGGCATGCGGCCGCGCAGGCGTGCTTGGTAGTGCGCTAATACATACAAAAACGGGTGCGCACAGAGAGGACGTTGCTCAGCACGCTGGCGATCGCTTTGGCAGCCCTATCACGCGCCGTCCAGACGCAGCAGCTCTAAGCGATGGAGCAGATTCGCCGCCGGTTAGTATACCCGTGCTTCGCATGCCCCCACGTAAACCACAGATGACGAGGCGGACGAGGTGGGCCCGGCCGATTATCTCAATCTGTAACAGATGCAGGGCAAAACCGGGTCCAAATGTTACAGAACAAGACAGAGGGGGATTTCCGTTCAGTCCAAACCAAATCTCTCGGTCTTCCTGCAATTTCGAACATGTGGCCTATAATGTTGCTTTGGTTACGCTATATATTGCGCAGCCATTTAATACGTCGCCCACCGGGGGCCATTAATTCCTATCGCCATATTGGCTAGGAAGCAATCAAAGGAGGTATCCGTGGCAGCAGAGACGCCTTGCTCGGTCCTCTATAACGATATTCGCTCGTTCGGCGGTCTTAAACATCTCGAGATCGCCCGAATGCTCATCAATGGAAACTCTTATCTCGGCAGTACCCTGCTCGAGAAATGCTCTTCCAACCGCTCGTATCTCACCCGTTACATCGTCCATCGCAAGCCTGACCAGTGCGCGCCCGCCATCTACAGCGACTTTACCGTCACCACGCTCAACCTTTCCGCGGCAATCTGCAGCAAGCTCGGCGGCGGCGAGTCCGCCTATCAGGCAATCGCCGAGCACTATCGCGGTCCGGCCGCCAACGAAATGATGTCGGCTCTCGCCAGCTACAAGCTGGACAGCCGCCTATATGCAAATGCCCTCAATCGCATCGACAACTTTGACGGCAATGCCGTGCGCGAAAAAAGCACGCTCTTCTTGATGCTCTTTGTGGCAACGGGGGCGCTCGCCGATCCCATTCAGGGCGTGGCCACCGTCGAGCGCTTTTGCGACAGCAAGACAGGCGGGCACTTTGGCACCACCGAAACTACCGTAGGACGTGGCTTTATGAGCAGCCTGGGGCAGCCACGCACCGTCGCCCCTAACCTCGGTCTGCTCAGAACCCATGCCGACAACTGCGCCGACATGCAAATCCATCCCCTCACACGCGATCCGCGCGGCACCGTGATTGGTTCTTTGCCCAAAACCTCGCCCAGCATCACCGATGTAGGCGCCGACGCCTCGCGCGAGCATCTTCGCATTTGGCTCGAGGGTGAGCACTGGTACGCCCAGGGCCTTGGATCGACCAACGGCACAGTGCTCGAATCGGGCGCGGGCGACGGCGATATTGTGATTGAGCCGCCGCGCGACCAACGCGAGCCCGGCAAAGTCTATCCCCCCGTAGAAATCGCCAACAGCGACAGGCTCCATCTGGGTCTCTACACGACATTCCTTGTCATTGTTGACTAGCACGGACGGCGATCGGAAGACGGTCGCCGTCCGTCTTCCGTCTTCTACCTTCTGCGTCGTAAACGACAATGCTCAGCGGTATACGTGGGCAGTGCGGCTATCATGGTACTTTACCGATATCCGCACTGCTCGCGTATACGTGCGGCAACCCATGCCAGACAAAGGAACGCCATGGATACTACCGATAGCGCCTATGGCGACAAACTCATCCGTCTCGATACGTTCGACACCGCCGTGGCGGTCGATCCCAGCGCCGAGGACGACGCCAAACGCCGGTTTATGACACTTATTCTCCAGACGGCCCACCGCAACAACGGCAACATCGGGCACGTGCTTCGCGCGACCAACACAAGCGGCGAGGTCTTTGCCGTCAAGCTACTCAAGGACAACGTCATCCTTTCCGGCCAAGCCCCCGACCGCTCCGCCGAGCAATCGGCAGCGCACCTGGCCAACACCGCTGCGCTGTTCGAGGAGTACCGTCATCTGTGTACCGTCTCGCACCTGCGCGGATTTCCGCGCGTCTATGGCTACGGATCGTGCGAGGATGACCCGCTCATCCTCATGGAGTGGGTCGAGGGCACCTCACTCAAGCAGGCGCTGCCCCTGCTTCCTCACGACGCCTCGGGCGGGCTGACCACCCAGATGGTCGCCGCCGTCGGAAACGCCGTGCTTCGTGCGCTCTTGATGACCCAAGGCCTCGTGAATCCGGTCGTCCATCGCGACCTGTCGCCTGCCAATATTATGTTCCGCACCACCAGCCGAACGCTCGAGCAGCAGATTGCCGATTGCTCCTTTGACCCCTGCCTCATCGACATGGGCTCCGCGACCATGGCTCTCGGCGACGACACGATCACCCGGCGCGCCGACATCTGGCGCTTTGCCACGCCCGCATACGCCGCGCCCGAGATGCTCACGCAGGATATCGAAGGCATCGCGGCCCTTCGCCGTTCGCCGGCAATCGACGTCTATGCGCTTTCGAGCATTCTGTACCAGCTCTACAGCGGTCGCAAACCGTTTGACTTTGAGTCGACGGACGCCGCTGCAACCGGCTCGTTCTATCTCGTAAAGACCAAGACCAAGCCGGCACCGCTCGAGCCGCGCTGCGAGGGCGATGAAGCGCTCGTCAAAATCATCATGAAGGGTCTCTCAGTCCAGCAGTGCGATCGTCCCACCGAGCAGCAGATGCTCGAGGTACTCTCGGCATACCTCACCGATGCCGAATCCGAGGGCCGCGAAGGCGCGGGCAGTGACGCCGCAATCGACATCGACTCCGGTACACACCTTAAGGTCGACGTCGCCGGCGAGCGCGCGCGAGAGATCCTGGAGCAGGCCCGGCACGATGCCATGACCCGCCGCCGCTTTATTATCGGTGGCGTTGTCGCAGCCGTTGCGGGGCTCGGCGTTATCGGGGCGGCAACCCATGGCTTTGGCATCCCCGACTACCTGGACGGCATCCGCAGTTCACTTGACGACTACACTTGGGATCAGCTGCAGGAGATTTCGCTCAAGATTAAGGCCACCGAGACCCGTAGCGAGGCACGCGAGATTGCCAGGCGCTATCATCTGCTCGATGCCGATGGGCATATCCCCTATCCGTGTACCAAGCGTGTCACGCTCACCAACGGGCTGCAGGTTGGCGCGCAGCTTGTGGGCATCCGCCACGATGAGCTTCTGGACGGGACGGGCAAGGCCGGACTGACGTTTATGTTCGATGCGGGTATTGCCGAGCGCAACGCTGCGGCTGAACCGCCGAGCGCCGGCTGGGCAGATTGCGAGCTGCGAGAATGGCTCAACGGCGACGGCCTTAAGCTGCTGCCCAACGAGTTGCGCGCACTCATTAAAGGGGTCAAGAAGGTCTCGAACAATGTGGGCGCCGCCAACAGCGCATCGTGCCTGAGCGAGTTGCCCGCAACCCTTTGGCTGCCCGCCATGGTCGAGCTGTGCGGTACGCAACCGCCCGATTCGTTTACCGAGGACTATCACTACCTGGCAGACATCTACAACGGCGAGGGCAAGGAGTATCAGCTCTTCCGCGAGCTCAAGGTGAGCCCGTATTCCACGAACGAGACGATGGTCCGCCAGTGGAAGGGCAAGGACACCTGCTGGTGGGAGCGCACGGTGAGCCCCGACACATCGGAGAGCGAAGGCACGCTCTATATGAACCGCGTGGGGCACGACGGCGACGTCTTTACGTACGCAACGCCTGCGGAAAAGCCAAACAAGCTAACCTGTGTGATCCCCGGGTTCTGTATCTAGGCGGCGGGCGTCTTGCCGCAACGGGACCCCTCCCCGGCAATTGTCTCGATCTGTAACAGTTAGAGGTCATATTTCCCTGCTAGATGTTACAGATTGAGACATTGAGTTTCCTGCCAACTGTTTGTCTCAATCTGTAACAAATACTCGGCAAAACGGGGTCTAGTTGTTACAGATCGAGACGTTAGTTTTCGGCTGAAATATTTGTCTAAATCTGTAACAGCTATGGTTCAAAAACCGGTCCAGACGTTACAGATTGAGATGTTTGGCAGAGACGGTCACCGATTGAGCAGCCACCCTCACCTGTAATGAAAAGTCACACATTCCAACTATTACTGGACACCCCCAGGGGGTATGGGTGTATAGTATCGGCAGGTTAACAATTCCAACACCGAATCACGGAAAGGAGAAGCCATGGCTCAAGATAAGTTCGACGTGGGCGGCATGACATGCGCCGCCTGCCAGGCGCATGTGGACCGCGCCGTGAGCAAGCTCGACGGCGTCGAGAGCGTCGCGGTCAACCTGCTCGCCGGGTCCATGATGGTCGACTATGACCCCGCGCAGGTCTCCCCCGACGATATCTGCACCGCCGTCGACCGTGCCGGCTACTCGGCCTCGCCCGTCGATGCGGGCACCGGTGCCGCCGGCTCAAACGGCAGCACGCAAGCCAGGTCCGGCGCCGCCCACATGGAGTCGCCAACCAAAAAGCTGGAGGCCGCCGCCTCTGCCATGCGCACTCGTCTCATCGTCTCGATCGCATTCCTTATCCCACTGTTCTACATAGGCATGGGGCACATGCTCGGATGGCCGCTGCCCGGCATTTTCACCGACCATACCCACAGCATGACGCTCGCCCTCACCGAGCTCGTCCTGCTCATCCCCATCGTCTATGTCAACGACGCGTACTTTATCAACGGGTTTAAATCGCTCGCGCACGGCGCACCCACCATGGACGCTCTCATCGCCGTGGGCGCCACCGCTTCCATCGCCTGGTCGCTCTACGCCATGTTCATCATGGCCGACCAACTAGCCGCGGGTCAGGTGCACGAGGCCATGATGACGGGCATGGACAACCTGTATTTTGAGAGTGCGGGCACAATCCTGTCGCTCGTCACCGTGGGCAAATACCTCGAGACGCGCAGCAAATCCAAGACCGGTGGCGCCATCGAGGCGCTCATTGACCTGGCGCCCAAGACCGCGACCGTCGTGGTCGAGGACGGTACCGAGGCCACCGTCGACGTCGATGCTATTCTGCCCGGCCAGGTGCTGCGCGTGCGTCCCGGCGAGTCCATCCCCGTTGACGGCGTGGTGCTCGAGGGCAGCTCGGCCGTGGACGAAAGTGCGCTGACCGGCGAGTCCATCCCCGTGGAGAAGACCGCCGGCGACACCGTCAACGCCGCCACCGTCAACCGCACGGGCTCGTTTACCTTCCGCGCCACGCGTGTGGGCGCTGACACGTCGCTCGCCAAGATTATCCAGCTCGTCGAGGACGCCAACGCCACCAAGGCACCCATCGCCCGCATGGCCGACAAGGTCGCCGGCGTGTTCGTGCCCGTGGTGTTTGTAATCTCTGCCGTAACTTTTGTGGCGTGGATGGCGCTGACCGGAAGCATCAACGAAGCGCTTACCTCCGCCGTCGCCGTGCTGGTGATCAGCTGCCCGTGTGCGCTGGGCCTGGCCACGCCCGTCGCTATTATGGTCGGCACCGGCAAGGGCGCCGAGATGGGCATTCTGTTTAAGAGCGCCGAGGCGCTGGAGAATCTGCGCAACGTGGGCACCGTGGTACTCGATAAGACCGGCACCGTCACCCGCGGCAAACCGGCTGTGACCGACATTGTGGTTGCCGCGCGCGCCGACGGCTCGCCCGCTATGAGTGAAAAGGCGTTACTGAAACTCGCTGCCGCGCTCGAGCACTCGAGCGAGCACCCGCTGGCAGAGGCGATTATGGCCGAGTGCGAGGCGCGCGGAATCGTGGCGCGCATGGTCGAGGACTTTGCTGCCGTGCCCGGGCGAGGCGTTACGGCACGCGAGGGGCAAAACGCCATTGCAGCCGGCAACGTACGCCTGATGGACGAGCTGGGCGTTACCGTGCCCGCGGGTCTTGCCGAACAGTTCGCCGCCGAAGGCAAGACGCCGTTGTTCTTTACCAAGAATGGAGAGCTTGTCGGCACCATCGCCGTGGCCGACGAGGTCAAGGAAACGAGTGCCGAGGCAATCGTCGCGCTCCGCAAGCTCGGCGTCGATGTGCGCATGCTCACCGGCGACAACCGCGTGACGGCCGAGGC
>CABUWA010000024.1 GCA_902495085.1 uncultured Collinsella sp.
CCCGAAGGTGTTGAGCAGCTAAGGTCTAAACCTTGCGTGTCCCAAAGCGAAGGAAATTATAGGGGAGACTCCCCGCCTGTGCAAGCGCAGAAACCCTAGCTCCTCGAATGTGCGACAAAACGACTATGGAGCAGGCCGATCACAAATGCCACCACGGCAACCGGCGCCCACGCGGCACCGATATCCGCCAACGGCAGCGCATCAAACGGCAGCCACGTGCCCCCAAAGAACGCATCGCGGACCGAGGTGATCACGCTCTGCACGGCAACCACACCGCCAACCCAGACCCACACCTGCGGATGAGCGTCGCAAAAGCCGTGTACCAAACCCATGAGAACCAGCACGATGGCGACGGGATACAAGGCGTTAAGCATGGGCACCGAGAACATAAGGATCACGTCGAGGCCCACGTTGGAGAGCACGCACGAAAACGCCGCGAACACAAAGGCAAGGATCGCGAAGGGGCGGCGCATGGCCCCCTCGGAAGCCTCCGCTCCCCCTTCAACTACGTACGTCTCACAGAAATAGCGCGAGCAGCAGCTAATAAGACCGACGCACACGTTCATGCAGGCGAGGAAAAAGATCGCGAAGACCACGACCGTGCCAGCAAGCCCAAAATGCATGGAGGCCGAACGAGCGAGGATGGCAGCGCCGTTGGTGGCATCGGGCATAACCGTGCCGAGTTGCATTCCGGCAAGCGCCAGGCCGCAGTAGATGATGGCCATGAGCACGCCGGCGATCACACCCGAACGCGAGATCTCGAAGGCCACGCGCCTATCGTCGGTAACGCCCAACTCGTGGATGGTCTCGGCGATGATGATGCCGAAGGCGAGCGACGCGAGCAGGTCCATGGTCTGATAGCCAGTCAAAAAGCCCTGCACGGCGGCGCCTGCATCGTAGGGAGCCTGAGGCGCGGCAGCCGGTCCCAGTGGCGAGACCACGGCGGCACCCACGACCAACACGATGAGCGCAATGAGCGCGGGGCCCGTAATGCGGCCGAGCACGCGCGTGATGACACCCGGGCGCAGCGTGAGAGCAAACGCGACGACAAAGAAGCCAACGGCAAACACCAGACGAGCCGTGCCAAGCGAAACGCCCTCGGGCAGCAGCGGCACCAGCATCTCGAAGGCCGTGGAGCTCGTACGCGGAATGGCCAGGCACGGGCCGATGGCCAGATACACCGCCGCGACAAAGAACTCACCAAACTTGGGGTGCACGCGACCGGCAAGCTCGCGCGCCGTTCCGGCAAGCGCCACGGCGATAAAGCCCATGACGGGCAGGCCGATGGCGGCGATGAGAAAGCCGAGCATGGCGACCGGCGTGGCTGAACCTGCTTGCAGCGCCAGCAGCGGCGGAATGATAAGGTTGCCGGCGCCAAAGAGCATCGAGAACAGGGCGATGCCGACGGTAACGACATGGTCGGAGCGCAGACCACGCGAGGCGGATGAGGCCATAGACACACCTTTCGGGTCGAAACAAAAACGGGACGGGCAAAAGACCCGTCCCGCAAGTATATACGCTCTAGCAGGCTAAATCGCGCAAAGCGTCAATCGCGGTGTCGACTTCCTCGTCCGTGTTGAAATACCCAAACGAGAAGCGAACGACACCCTGACGCTCGGTCCCCAGCGCACGGTGCATGAGCGGGGCGCAATGGGCGCCGGGGCGCGTCGCAATCCCCCACCCTTGCATGAGTGCATCCGAGATCTCGGCAGAGTCGATATCGCCCACGTTGAGCGAGACGATCGCCGAGCGCGTCGGTTGGCCAAAGGCACCATAGAGCTTAATCCCCGGAATCTCGCGCACACCGGCAAGGAAGCGATCCGCCAGTGCTCGCTCGTGTGCCGCAATCGCCTCGACCCCGCCTTGCGCCTCGATAAAGTCGAGACCTGCGGAAAGGCCCGCGATGCCGTGACCGTTGAGCGTACCCGCCTCAAGGCGCGTGGGCCACTCAAGCGGCTGCAGCGCATCGAAGCTGTGCACGCCCGTGCCGCCCATGGCCCACGGAGCCACGTCAATGCCCTCCGCCACGGCCAGGCCGCCGGTGCCTTGAGGTCCCATGAGCCCCTTATGGCCGGTAAAGCACACAATGTCGAGCCCCATGGCCTGCATATCGATATGCATCGCGCCGGCAGACTGCGAGGCGTCGACGATCACCAGCGCGCCGGCCGCATGCGCGATGGCAGCCACGCGCGCAATGTCGACCGCGTTGCCGGTCACATTGGAGGCGTGCGTCACCACCACGGCACGCGTGCCCGGCGTGACCAACCGCTCGAGCTCGTCGTAGTCGAGCACACCGTTCGCGTCGCAGCCCGCATGCTCAACGGTCACGCCCTGCTCTGCCGCCAAGCGGTTGAGCGGACGTAGCACCGAGTTGTGCTCAAGCACCGTCGTGACCACGCGGTCGCCGGGGCGCACCACGCCATTGATAACGGTGTTGAGCGCCGCGGTGGAGTTGGGCGTAAAACAAACATGGTCAGCACGCGGGCAGCCCAGCAAGCGCGCAAGCTTGGCGCGGCAGCCGTGGATGGTACGTGCCGCATCGAGCGCACCCGAGGTGGCACCGCGCCCAGCATTGCCGAGCGAGCACATCGCTTGCGTCACGGCATCGATGACCGCCTGCGGCTTGTGCATGGTCGTCGCCGCGTTATCCAGGTAGATCATCGCACGACCTCCCACATGTCGATCACCGTAAAGCCCTCGGTGGGAACGCCCACCGCGGCGAGTTCGCCGCGCAGCAGCTCCTCATCGGCAGGCAACGCCTTCCACGCCAAACCGCAGCCGGCAGCGACCTCCCCGGGCACGGGAATCGTCCGCCCGGGAAGACCGCGCTCGATGCACAGGGACTCGCAACCCATGGCGGCCGCCGTGGTGGGAAACGTGATGACAAGCGCCGGGCGCTTCTCCCTCATGGCAACTCCAACCAATACGCTACGGGCGCACGACGCGCGCGGCCTGCTCCATCTTCTCCACGATCACGTACATGTTGGTGACCTCGCCCACCGCAAGCTGGTCTTTAATGCCATAGTGGTCGAGGCAGGTACCGCAGGTGAGAATCTCGACACCCTGCTCCGCCAAGCCCTTCAGGTCATCGAGCACCGGCGAGCCCTCGACGGTGAGCTTGGCACCGCCGTTGTAGAAAAGCATAGTCGCGGGCAGCTCCTCCTGCTGCGTCACGGCAAAGACAAACGCCTTCATGAGCTTGTGGCCCAGCTCGTCGTCGCCACGGCCCATGCAATCGGTATAGACGGAAATGACAAGTTTGCCCTTGCCGGCGCTGGCGTCGCAGAAAGCAGCGCCGTCCTGCTCGGGGTCCGCAACGGCCACGGCACCGGCGGTCGCGACGGTCACGTGCCACTCAGCGTCAGAAACCTTCTCGACTGAGGCCGTGCAGCCCTTCTCCTGCGCCATCTTGGAGATGTTCTTGACGGCGGTCTCGTTGTCGACCGAGGTCACGACTGTGCCCTCGCCATCGAGCTGCTTCAGGGCTCTGAGCGTCTTGACGACGGGCAGCGGGCAGGCATCGCCCATGGCATTGACTTCATTTTTGGTAGACATAGTTTTTCCTTTCAAAAGGGACCGCCCAGAACAGTAGGCGGTCGCATAAACGGTTTTCCTTAATGCACAACGCGAACGGCAGGACCGCCTGGTACCGGCTCGTACACGCGCCCGACGACGGCGGCGATACGTCCTTCGGCATGTAGACGGCTCGCAAGCTCATCCACATCGGCAGCAGGTGCCGCGATAAGCAGGCCACCAGACGTCTGCGGGTCGTACAGCGCGTCGAGCATGCCCGGCTCAAGGTCCTCGTCGGCCGTCACGCGCGGGCCAAAGAAGTCCTGGTTGCGGTAGGAGCCCGCGGGGATAATGCCCAAACGCGCCATGTCGAGCACCTGGTCAAAGAGTGGCACCGCCCCCGACGCAAGCTCAACTTGCACGCCCGAGCCCTCGGCCATCTCGCATGCGTGCCCGATCAGACCAAAGCCCGTAATGTCGGTGCAGCCGTGAAGCTCAAGTCCCTCGGCCAGACGAATCGGAGCCTCGTTGAGGGTGCGCATCGAGTCAAACATGGCTGCGGCCTCGTCCTGCTCGATGAGCTCGCCCTTAATGGCCGTGGTGATGATGCCCGAGCCAACCGCCTTGGTCAGCAGTAACGCATCGCCCACGCGCGCGCCGCTGTTGGCGAGCATGCGGTCGAGCGCGACAAACCCGCTCACGGACAGGCCGTACTTGGGCTCGTCGTCGTTGATGGTGTGACCGCCCGCGATGGAGCAACCCGCCTCGACACACTTGTCGGCGCCGCCCGCCAGAATCTGACCGGCAACCTCGATGCCCAGACAACTGGGTATGCAGAGTAGGTTCATGGCATGGCTCGGCCGCCCGCCCATGGCGTAGATGTCCGACAGCGAGTTGGCCGCGGCAATCTGGCCAAACAGAAACGGGTCGTCGACCATCGGCGGGAAGAAGTCGATGGACTGCACAAGCCCCAGGTTCTCCCCTACGCGGAAGACGCTCGCATCGTCAGAGGTATCGAACCCCACGAGCAAGTTGTCGTTATGCACATTTGGCAAGTCGCCCAGAACCTGGGCGAGGGCTCCGGGAGCCAACTTAGCGGCTCAACCGCTCGCGGCAGTCATAGACGTAAGCTTAATCTGATCGTCAGCCATCGATACCTCCTCTCATCGGTCAATCATTTTCTCCCAGTATACGCATGAATGCGAGCCTACGGCGGATGCATTAATTGAGCGCCTGTGCGCGAATCGCCGCGCCGATGGCACCGGCGAAGCGGGCCTGGGGCGAGGTGGTGACCGGCGACCCCAGCAGCGCCGCCAGCCGCTCCACAACGTAAGCGTTCTCGCACAAGCCTCCCGTCAGGTAGTACGGAGCACCCGTCGCCTGCCCGGCCATAGTGGCCACGCGCGAGACCACGCTGTCGATCACGCCACGCGCAATGTTCTCGCGCGGCTCACCGCGACCGATCAGGCTGATAACCTCACTTTCGGCAAACACCGTGCACATGCTGCTGATCTTGGTGGGCCCGCCGGAACGCGCCAGGACGGTCATCTGCTGCTGGGAAATGCCTAGGCGGTCGGCCATGATCTCCAAAAAGCGCCCCGTGCCGGCAGCGCACTTGTCGTTCATGGCAAATTTGGCCACGCGACCGCCCTTGATCTGAATGACCTTGGTGTCCTGACCGCCCACGTCGATCACGGTGCCGTGGTCGCCAAACAGGCGCACAGCACCGGTACCGTGGCAGGTGATCTCGGTCACGACCTTGTGCGCATAGGGCACGGCAACACGGCCGTAGCCAGTCGCGACCACGCGAACATCGTCGCCCGTCACGTCGTAGCCGGCCGCTGCCAGTGCCTCGCGCAGCCGCTCGGAAGCATCGACCGAGGAAAACCCGGTTGGCCGCACGCACGTCCACGCCACCGAATCCTCCCCGTCGACCACAGCAGCCTTAGCCGCCGTAGACCCGATATCGATCCCGATCCCTATCATGGCTCTCTCCCAATCTAAACATCAAAGATAGCGGCGCGTTCAGGCGCCTTAGCTCTAGGTTTCTCAGGTGCCGGAGGTTGCCCCGAAAGAGGAGCGCAGCGTACTTTGGTACGCAAGCGACGGTTTGAGGGGCAAGATCCGGTGCCTGAGGAAGCTAGAGGGTTTCGATAAAGGCGGCGATGCGCGTCTCGATCTGACCCATGTCGCCATTGCTGTAATCGGTCTCAATCTTCATGTACGGAATGCCCGCACCCTCGACAGCCTCCTGCATGCGCGCGCTCTCAACGTTGAAGGTGTGGCAGGCCTGCAGCACGCTCTCTACCACGGCATCGACATGGTACTTCTCGCACATAGCCAGCGTGTTTCCCATGCGACCGTCGTTGGGCGTCATGACCGAGCAGTTGATGTCCAGGTAGCGGTCGGCGATGGCGCGCAGGATATCGGGAGCCTCCGGGTCGATCATCATGGCCGCCGTGCGCTCGCCCGAGCAGTCGTCCATGCACACGACCACACCGCCGTTGGACTCGATAGTACGGCCGATCTTGTTGATCACGCCGCCCACCGGGCAGCCGGTGATCAGAATGCGCTTGGCGTCTGCCGCGACCGGGCGCTCACCCGCGTCGTAGGTCTCGCGCAGCTTGGCAACCTTTTGCTCCAGCTGCTGCGTATAAGCCTCGATATCAAAGCTAAACGTACCGGCAAACATGGTGCTCATCAGGTCGACGCCGCTCATGGCCGCCGGCTGGTTGGCCTGCAGCGCAAACATGTCGAGCTGGGCCGCACGCAAGCGGTTGCGACGACGGACGGCAGCGCGCAGATCATCGTCGGTAATCGCGATGCCGTAGAAGTTCTCGAGCTCCTCCTTGAGCAGGCGGCACTCCTCGTACCAGCCCTCGCGCTCGTAGGCGCATCGCGGCTCTGCGGCAGGTGCAGAATGTGCGTGCGCTTGAGCTCGTTGAGTAGCTCGTACATCTTCTTCTTGCCGTCGCAGGTGGTCTCGCCGATGATCATGTCGCTAAAGTACGTAAACGGGCACTTTTGCGAATAGGCAAAACCATACGTAGACTTGATGAGCGGGCACAGGTTTGCCGGCAGCACCTTCTCGGCCTCGGGAATCACCTCGTCGGACGTGCCGCACAGCGCCACGCTCGCAGCCCCCGCGGCATCGATAATCTCGAGCGGCGTGTAGCTGCACAGAAAACCGACCAGGCGATTACCCGCCTGCTTATAATCCTTGACGCGAATAAACGCCGCCTTGCGTTGCTCGTTGAACTCCTCAAACGTGGACGGCAACGGCTGCTCAATATTTTCCGACATATAACTCCTTAACAAACCTTTTAACCAACCAAGGAAACGGCTTTCCCAGGTGCCCGAGGTTGCCGCGAAAGAGGAGCGCCGCGTACTTTGGTATGCAAGCGATGGTTTGAACGGCAAGATCGGGTGCCTGGGGAAGCCGCTGGACCGGATAGCCCTAAATGGTTTCCAAGAAAGCCTCAATCCTGGTTTGCAGTTGGCCTGCATCCTCGCCGGCGTAGTCGGTCGTGATGTGCATAAACGGAATGCCGGCCTCCTCGGCGGCCTTCTCCACGGCAAACGACTCCATCTCGTAGAGCGTGCAGAACTGCAGGGCCACGTCGACGATACCGTCGGCATGCAGGTCCTTGGCCATCTGGACAATGTCCTTCATACGCTGGTCGTTGGGCGTAAAGACGGCGCAGTTGATCTTAAAGTAGCGCTCGGCGATGGCGTCGAGCATCTCGTCGACCGTCTCGCCGGATTCGTCGACCAGGTCCTTGTAGTAGCGTGAACCCGTGCAGGATTCCTCGCCTACCACGACGCCGCCGGCCTTCTCGATAAGGTTGAACAGTTTCCAGTTGGGGACGGCCATGGGCGTACCGGTGTACAGGATGCGCTTGGTGCCCTTGGGCGCCACACCCTCGCCGGCCTCGACACGCTGCTCGCACTCGGCGGCCATCTCGTTGATGGCTCCGGTCAGACGCGGCGTGTCGTCCATAAAGGCGGCCTGAACGGTCAGCAGGCTGTCGAGACCGCTGATGGGCGCCGGGTCGGCAGCGCGCGTGGCAGCCAGGCGCTGCAGGGCGCGACGCTTCTCATTGACGGCGTGGATGGCGGCCTTCAGACGCTCGGGCGTGATCTTGACGCCGCACTCTTCCTCGATCTTGGCGGCGAGCTTCTTGACCTCGGCCTTCCAGGTCACGAGCGTCGACTCGTCGTGTACGTTGGGAATATCCATGACGTACATGTTCTTTTGCGTGGCAAAGAACTCGTAGGCCTTCTTCTTGCCATCGCAGGTGTTCTCACCCACCACCAGGTCACTCGACTCAATGTAGGGGCAGACCTCGCCCAGCTTAAAGCCGGCAAAGCTCTTGATGAGCGGACAGGTGTTGCGCGGCAAGCGCTCCTCAACCTTGTCCGTTGCCCAGTCGGCACCCGAGCACAGGCCCACGGGGATGCCATCGCAGGCAAGCACGATCTCCTCGGGCACGTAGACGCAGAACGAACCGACGATCTTGGTGGCCTCGCCGGCCTCCTTCTTGTCGAGCATCTCCTTAATACGGCCGCTGTGGATGTTGATGGCGACAAAATCCAGGTAGGACGTAGACTTGGGGCGATTGTTCTGCGCCAGGAACATATCGCCGTACATCTGGCCCACGGCGCCCAGCAGCATGTCGTGGTCGGCAAGATTCATGCCGAGGCTTTCCCACATCGGATGGAAATCGAATTCTTCAGCCATGACGGTTCCCCTCTCGAACCAAAAATGAATAGCTACGGTATTTCTGCACGGTGGGTGGCGAAAACCCAGCCGTGCTCAAACCCGGAATTTTGGGGAACCCGCTTTGCGGTCGATTATTTAGTTGTGCGTCGTCTCTCCCGGAGCCGTGAACATACCTGCTCATATGCGGCTCCGAGCCATATACAGGGCGCGCGCGGCAACGCGGCGAATGTATGTCGTCTGCGGCATGTGCGCACCCTCCTTTACAAGTTGAGGTCAACTATATCAACGGTCGTCGACCATGCGAACACCGTTGACATTCGTACGACAGCGTCGCGTGCCGTAGTTTAATAAATAATTATCTTTATTGATAAGAGTTTGTCATCCTTCATTCGGCGAACGGCAAGACAAAGCCGCCGAGGCCTATATCCCCGACGGCATTACCCGGCGCTATCGACAAACCAAATGGATCCTACTCGCATCGAAGTGCATGCGCAGGTTCTCGCCTGCCTGCGGCAGCTCGTCGACAGGCACGCCCACTTTGTTGACCTTCCACTGCAGACGCGTGGGCGCATCGACGCGCGGCACGTCCAGCAACACCAGCCGCTCAAAGCGCGAATCGCTCACACGGGCCACATGCAAGTCGTAACTGTTGCGACCCCGCTCCGCGCGATTGTCAACATGGAAGTAGCTTGCGCGAATGCCCAGGTACGCCACATTATCGGGAACCTCGCGACCCACGTTAAAGCTCATGCCCCAGTCGAGGGCCTCAACTTCTTCGTCGCCGATCTTGCGCGCCCGGCTTGTGTTCTTGCAGCCCGTCAGGCGCAGCGCCGCCAGCGTCTGCGGACGGCGGACCACGTCCTCGACGGAGCCGATCTCCTCAACATGCCCGTCGTGCATCACGCAGATGCGCTGGCACAGGCGGCACGCTTCGTCGATGTCGTGGCTCACGTAGAGCACGGTGCGGTTGCATACATCGAACAGGTCGAGCATATTCTGCTCGAGGGCGCTCTTAAGATAGGAATCGAGTGCGCTCATGGGCTCGTCGAACATAAAGATGCCCGGATGCGCCGCCACCATGCGCGCAAGCGCCACACGTTGCTGCTGACCGCCCGAGAGTCGCACGGGATAGCGGTCGGCAAAATCGGCCAGTCCAAAGATACCCAGGTAGCGCTCGGCAAGCTGCTTGCGCGCCGCGGCGTCGCCCGCATCCTTTACGCCGGCACATACGTTATCGGCCACTGTCATATTAGGGAACAGCTGATAGTTTTGGAACAGCAGGGCGCATTTTCGCTCCTGAGGCGACAGGTTGATGCCCGCTGCCGAGTCAAAAAAGGTCACGCCGTTGACGACGATCCTGCCCTCGTCGGGCGTCTCCACGCCGGCGATGCAGCGCAGCGTACAGCTCTTGCCGCAACCCGAGGCGCCCAGCAGTGCCACACGCTCCTCGCCGGCCTCAAGCTGCATGTCGAGCATAAACCCGGGATAGCGCTTTTTGATATCCAGAACGAGTGACATGACCTATCGACCTCCCTGCGGCGCCGCATCATCGCGCATGAGCTCGGCCAGCGCCTCGCGATCGATACGCAGCGCATCGCCGCCGACTGGGTCGAGCGAATCGCCCTGTCCGGCGAGATCTTTGGCCTGTTTGCGCTCCGCACGGGAAAGGCCCCGCTCGCGATACTTTTGCGAATGAGCGGTGTACATGTTGATGAACAGGATGACCAGGAAGCTAAACACGATCACGACGACGACCCAAAAGAGGGCCACCGACGTGTTGCCGCCCATCCACTCAAAGTAGATGGCAATGGGAATGGTCTGCGTAATACCGGCGTAGTTGCCCGCAAAGAACAGGGTGCAGCCAAACTCGCCCATCGCGCGGGCAAAGGCGAGTACCGTGCCGGCGGCAATCGAGGGCCAGCCAAGCGGCATCATAAGCTTGGTAAAGATGCGACGCTCGGACCAGCCCAGCGTGCGCGCCGCATCGAGCATTTGCGTGTCGAGGCTCTCAAAGGCACCGAGGGCCGTTCGATAGACCAGGGGGAACGACACCACCACGGCAGAGATCACCGCCGCAGGCCACGTAAAGACAATCGAGATACCGTGCGCGATAAGCCACTGGCCCACCCCGGTCGAGCGGCCAAACAGCATGAGGAGCAGAAAGCCGCAGACCGTGGGCGGCAGCACCATAGGGATGGTAAAGACCGAGTCGAGCAGGCCCTTGATGCGACTCGAGGTACCCATAGTCTTCCACGCGGCGAACAGGCCCAGCGCAAAGGAGATCAGCAGGGCAAGGCCGCTCGTTTTTATGGACACCCAAAACGGGCGATAGTCGATGTCGCACAAAAAGGAGGTCAGAGAGGTCCAGGGCCCCTGCTCATCCCGCAATACGACAGACGATGCTTCTACCATTTGAGCGCTATCAAGCCAACGCGCGCCGCCCTTGGCATCACCCGAGTCTGATGCAATCACCACATAGCGGTCCCCATCCGCACCGCGCTCGTCAAAGCCATAGGTATACCCGCCGGAATCAAACGTTGTTTCCGCCGTGACATACCAAGGAAGATCCACGTCCCCCAGCTGCGCACCTCCCATGCAGTTTGCGCTGTCGAGCTTACAGACGAGGGCCTTGAGACCCGATACGCACTCGTTGTCCTGCGGATCCAATCCATACTTCTCGACCGCCTTGGGCGATATCCACACCACAACGCGATCGGCAGCAGGCGCCACCACAAGGTCAACGTCCTCGTCAACGGGAAACCGGTAGCCCTCAGGCTGGCCCTCCATGGCACGAGCGGTCCCCTTGGCCAACCGCTCAAAACCCTCGATCCCATAGGAAAGCCCATGAGCGGTCGCAGCAGCCTGGGCCCCGTCCTCAGCGTCCCCAGCAAACGCAAATCCCGGCACCCAGCAAAGCGCGAAGGTCAAAGCACAGGCGACAAGCATGCGGAATCTATTAAGCACGAAAAGCTCCAAGCGAATACAAGGACGGAGTGAAACACAAAACGATGGAATTATCGCGCCAAGCCGCACTACGCGGAAAGCTCAAAGCCGTACTTGGCCCAAATCTTCTGAGCCTTCTTGTTGGTCAGGCAGAAGTCGATGAACGCCTTGGCCTCGTCGGCGTGCTCGGAGCTCTCGGCAACGGCACCCGGGTACACGATGGGCTTGTGCGAGTCCTCGGGGCACACGAAGGCCTCCTCGATGCCGTCGTAGCGGAAGATGTCGGAGCTGTAGACAAAACCAGCCACGCAGTCGCCCGTAGAGACGTAAGACGCAGCAGTGCCGACCTTGTCGGCCAGGGCCACCTTGTCGGCGATCTCGGGAGCATACTCGCCGTCGTCGCCCTCGGTGCCGGTGTAGAGGCCCACAGAAGCCAGCGCCTGGTTGGCGTACTTGCCGGCGGGAACGGTCTTGGCGTCGCCAATGGCGATCTTGCCGTCCAGATTCGCGACGTCGGCGATGGCCTCGACCTTGGTGTCGGAGCCCTCGGCGCGAATGATCACAAGGTCGTTGACGAACATGTCCTCACGCGTATCGACGTCGACGAGCTCGGCGGCCTCGGCGTCGTCCATGGTGCCCTTGGAGGCCGTGATGAGCACGTCGACGGCGGCACCGGCGCGCATCTGCTCGACAAGGTCGCCAGACGCCTTAAACTGCGTGTCGGCAAACGTAGTGCCGGTCTGCTCGGTGTAGAGCTCCTGAACCTCGGGCAGGGCCTTCTCGAGCGAGTTGGCGGCAAAGACCTGCAGCTCGACAGCCTTCTTCTTAGAGGAAGACTTGGCGGAGCCGGCATCGGATCCGGCCGGCTCGGACGTCTTGCTGCCCGAGCAGCCAGCAAGACCAAGGCCGGCAGCGGCGACAGCAGAAAGCGAGACGAATCCGCGGCGAGAAACCATATCGAACATATTCAACCCTTTCGGACCTTGTGCCCGGGTACCCCACCGCGGGCTTTAATCTGCAATCAGATTATACTTTTGCGCGAATAATGTTAGTGAGAAATTATTCTCGCTGAGAATATAGTTTCGAGTTACCGTACACCTCGGCGTCGATTCGGCGGAAAACAAAAGCGGAGCGACCGATAAGGTCGCCCCACCGCAGGTAAACCGCTTAATTGGTATGTCCGCCGCCCGCTGTCATCTGAGCCGCATGCTCCAGCTGGTCTGCTATGGCCTCCCAGCTTTCGCGGGCGGCCTTCGTAGAACCGGGAAAGTTTACGACAAGTGTATGACCTCGTTGCATGCAAATAGCGCGCGAGAGCATGGCGCGGCGCGTCTTGGTCATCGAGTACGCGCGAATCGCCTCTGCAATACCCGGCACATCGCGGTCGCAGACGGCACGCGTCGCCTCGGGCGTCACATCGCGCATCGAAAGCCCCGTGCCGCCGCAGGTGAGCACGACATTGGCGTGGCACTCATCGGCGGCTTCCACAATGGCATCACCAATCTCGCTGACGTCGTCGCGCACGACCACATGTGAGGCGACCGTCCAGCCCTGCGCTTCGATAAGCTCCTCGAGTGCGGCTCCGGCCTCGTCCTGCGCAAGATCGCGCGTGTCCGAGCACGTCACGATCGATATCTTCAACTCCATAGTCTTCCTCCTACAACACCGTTCCCTCGGGCAGGTCGACACGCACGACATCCACGACGTCGCCCGCTTTGAGCTCGCACGGTCCTTCGTCAATACGCAGCAGGCAGTTGGCCCGCTGCATCGTGCCGAGCAGCGCCGAATTCTGCGTCTTGGCCTCGGTCACCAACAGCTCACCGGTCTCGGGGTCGCGCGAAACCGTGGCGCGATCGAAGAAGCGTCGGTCCTGGCGCTTTTTCACACTGTGGGTAAGAACCGCTCGCTGCACGGGGCGCGCCCCCTCGGCAAAACCACGCATCTTGCGAATCGCCGGGCGCGCGAGCATCTCAAAGCCCACATACGCCGCGGCCGGATTGCCTGAAAGCCCCAGGTAGGGCTTACCCCCGAGCAAGCCAAACGTGATGGCCTTGCCCGGACGCATCGAAATGCGGTCAAACAGCACCTCGCCCTCGCGCCGGACGAGCGCCGTCACGTAGTCGTAATCGCCCGCCGAGGCGCCACCGCTCGTAATGACAAAATCGCACTCCTGCACGGCGCGATGCACCAGTTCGGCAATCGCCTGCTCATCGTCGGGCGCAATGCCGTAGAACACGGGCTCGGCTCCTGCATCGAGCGCCTCGGCCATCAACGCCGAGGAGTTGGAGTCGCGAATCTGCCCGCGCGCCGGCACGTTACTCGGTGCG
Organism: uncultured Collinsella sp.; assembly: GCA_902495085.1. Taxonomy (GTDB): domain Bacteria; phylum Actinomycetota; class Coriobacteriia; order Coriobacteriales; family Coriobacteriaceae; genus Collinsella. The sequence continues at coordinate 13,507 of CABUWA010000024.1, forward strand.
ACCAGTTCCGTGCCCAGCGAGATGATGCCCACACGCGGGGCAGCGTGCACCTTCACGCTCGCGTATCCGGCGCTTGCCAGCAGACCCGCGCCCGCCGGAGCCACGACCTCGCCGGCGCGCATCACAGCATCGCCGGCATGGGCCTCCTCGGCGGCAGAGCGAACGTTCTCCCCTACCTTGGCCGGCGCCGAGAAGCGAACGTGCGAGCCCTCGTTGCCATCGCCGTCAAGCACGTCGACGATCTCGTATTTCACTACGGCGTCAGCACCCTCGGGCACCGGCGCGCCCGTCATGATGCGGACGGTCTCGCCCGTGCCGACCACGCCCTCAAAGACATGGCCCGCTGCCTCGTGTCCGATAACGTCGAGCGTCACCGGCGTCTCACCAGACGCCTGCGCCAAGTCCGCCGAGCGCACGGCATATCCGTCCATAGCGCTGTTGGCAAACGGCGAGATGTCGATATCGGCCACCGCGTCCTCGGCCAAGGGAAGACCGGCGGCCTGCCACACGGGAATCTCGACGAGATCGGTCGGAGCAACGTGCGACAGAACGATCGACTGCGCGTCCTCCAGCGGAATGAGTTTCTCTGCCATATGCACCTCTTTAATGCCACGGCGCACAACAGGGACGCCGATTCTTTATGCTTGTCTCAGTATAATCCCCCGACGCGCGACCGCGATTTGGCCTGTACCCGCAAATACACCTGTCGGCCGCAAGCCGCGAAACAGAATGGAAAGCAACCCACCGGCTCGTCGCGCTTGCCGCGTTTTATAATGCTTGCGTTGCAACCTAAAAGAGGAATATATGGCTCATAACAACAAACCCGAAAGCGCAAACGAAGCGCAGGATCATTCCCAGCCGCTCGACGATGGCGGCTTTTTCTCCCTTAGCGACGTCATCATGGCCGGCAGGCGTCAACTCACCCGCTCCGAGCAGCTCTTGGCCGCCGACACACGCCGCAACGCCCGCAACCTGTTTGCAAGCGCCAAACTGCTCGCGCTCGTCGTCATCGTCTCGCTCGCCATGGGTGTTGCCGCTTGGGCATTTTTGGCCTCGCTGAATATCGCGACCGATTATCGCGAGCACCACGTGTGGATTTACGCGTTGCTTCCCGTTGTGGGCGTTGCCACCGCATGGGTGTACAAAAACCACGGCCTTGCCGCCAAACGAGGTAACAACCTGGTCATCGACTCCGCCCTGGGCACACGCCTTATCCATATGCGCATGGCCGTCCTCACCTTCGTCTGCTCCACACTCACGCACCTAACAGGCGGATCGGCCGGCCGCGAGGGCGCCGCGGTGCAGATTGGCGGCACCATCGCCAGCAACATCTCGAGCCTCGCCCACCTCAAAAAGCATGACCACCACGACCTCATGCTCGCCGGCATCTCGTCGGCCTTTGGCGCCGTATTCGGTTCACCCCTCGCCGGAGCCTTCTTTGGCATGGAGATGTGCTTTATCGGCAAGATCGACTACACCGCGGGCATCTACTGCTTAGTCGCCTCGTTTACCGGCTACTTCACATCACTCGCCCTGGGTACCGAGTACGAAGCGAATGTCATCGCCAGCGTTCCCGCCATGACGCCCAAGACAGTCGTCATCGTTGTTATCAGCGCCATCATCTTCGGTCTGACGGCACGCCTCTTTGCGTGGTCGGTTCGAACCGTCAAGAGCCTGTACGGTCGCTTTATCACCAATTACCTCGTTCGCGCACTTATAGGCGCACTCGTGGTTTTGGCCGCCTATGCCCTCCTCGACGCCTGGGACTACGCCGGCCTTTCCACGTGGCTTTCCGGCGCTGGATTTGCCGGCAACACCACCCTGGCGGACGCAGCCATCAAGTTGGTCGTCACAGCGCTTACCCTGGGCGCGGGCTTCCAAGGCGGCGAGGTCACGCCCCTGTTTGGCATCGGTGCGGCACTCGGTGGCTGGATCGGTTACCTTACCGGGCTCGATCCCAGTTTTCTGGCGGCTCTCGGCATGCTCGGCATGTTCTGCGCCGGCCTCAACGTACCCATCACCACCTGCATGATGGCCATCGACCTGTTCCACGGCACGGCCGCCGGGTTCTTTGTCATCGTGGCCTTTATCAGCTATCTCGCCGGCGGACACCGCGGCGTGTACCCCGCCCAGCGCATCATCTCACCCAAGCGCCGTTCGCTTATTGTGGATGAGGGCGGTACGGTAGCGGATGCTATCGAGCGCCACAACGACCTGATAGAGTAGATGTAATAATCGCCGTGCAGCCACAATCAGGGGCAATTCGACCTGAGCGCGACCGCATCGTCACGTCATACGCCGGGAGTCGCCCCATGCACGCAACTGATTTTGGCCGCACGCTCATCATCGCCAACCCAGCCGCCCAGTCGGGTGCGGCGCACGAAGTTGCCGAGCGCCTGCAACGCTTTTTGGATATGACCGCGCGCGCATCCCAGTTTGACCTGGTGCTGACCGAGCGCATGGGACACGCCAAGGAGCTGGCCGCCCAGGCAACGGACTATCGCACCGTTATCGCACTCGGCGGCGACGGCGTAATCCACGAGGTCGTCAACGGGCTTATGACGCAAAAGGAGGACGCCCGCCCCGCTCTTGCCGTCCTGCCCGTTGGCTCCGGCAACGATTTTGCCCAAACGCTCGGCATCGACGATTTCTCCGGCAAGGATTTTGGCGCACTGCTCACCTGTGAGCTGCAGCGTCAGGACATCGGGCGCATTCGCTCATGGAACCCCGCAAGCGGCAGCGGCGAGGCTACCGTTGAGTACTACGACCAGACGCTTTCGGTCGGCATCGATGCCGCCATCGGCCTGGGCACCACCGAGCTGCGCAAAAAGACGGGTCTCACCGGCGCGCCGCTCTACACTCTTTCGGGACTAGAGCAGTTTGGCCTACGCTATCGCAACTACCCCATGACAGTCAGCTTTGACGGGGCGCCCGCCGAGCGCGTGAGGGCAATCATCATGGCGATTCAGCTGGGTCCTTCCTATGGCTCGGGCTATCGTATCTGTCCCGAAGCCGACCCCTGTGACGGCATACTCGACGTCTGCTACGCCTGCGGCCCCGTCCCTCGCGCGGTAGCCCTGCCTTTGTTCCTTTCGGCCAAGGACGGCCACCATACCAAGTTGCCGCCGGTTCGCATGCGCCGCTGTCGCCATGTCGAGCTTACCTTTGAGGAGCCCGACTACCCCATCCAGGCCGACGGCGAGCCCATCGTCGCCTCGCGCATCGAGGTGGACATCCTCGCCGGCGCCCTCCACGTCTGGCGCCCCACCCGCTAACCCCACCTAAGTTGCGGTGAAATAGGGACTGTTTATGCAGCTAAAGCCGCAAAACAGTCCCTATTTCACCGCAACTTACAAGGAGGCTATTCGTCGCTGCCCGGTTTGCGTCGGTTGGCCTTTTTAATGGCGTTGAAGCGTTTGTCGTTGAGCCTGCGCTGGCGAGAGCGTTGAGGCACCTTGGTCTTTACGCGTCGACGCGGTGGACGCCCGCGACGCTCAAGCTCTGCCCTCAGCTTACGCAAACAGCTCGCACGATTCTGGAACTGACTGCGGCTCTCGCGCGCCGTCACGGTAATCCCCGAAGGGATATGCTTCATGCGCACCGCCGAGTCCGTCGTGTTCACGCCCTGTCCGCCCGGACCCGTCGCGCGAAACACCTGCACCTCGCAATCGCGCGCCAACTCCTCGACCGACATCTCGGCATAGCGCGCATACTCGCGCCATTCCATCTTGTTCTCATCCATATCAGCACCTCCCCTCATACAAAAAATGTGACAAAGGGACAGTCCCTTTGTCACATCGCATACCAATCGCTTGTGTTGCGCGCTTAGGCGAAGGTGATCTCGCCGTTCTCGCAGTCCATATCGGCGATACGGGCCAAGCTCTCAACGCGGAAGCCGCGCTTACGGAGCTTATCGCCGCCGCCCTGGAAGCCCTTCTCAACGGCGATGCCAATGCCGGCAACTTCGGCGCCCGCAGCCTCGCAGATCTTAATAAGGCCCTCAAGCGCGCAGCCGTTGGCCAGGAAGTCGTCGATAATCAGGACCTTATCGCCCTCGGACAGAAAGCGCTTGCCGACAATGACCGGGTACTCCTTCTGCTTGGTAAAGGAATAGATGGTCGTGGCATACTGCTCGCCGTCAAGGTTGATGGACTGCGCCTTCTTGGCAAAGACCACCGGCACGCCGCCAAAATGCTGAGCCGCGATGCAAGCCATGCCAATGCCCGAAGCCTCAATCGTCAGGATCTTGTTGATCTCGACACCCTCGAACAGACGGGCCCACTCGGCGCCCATGTGGTCGAACAGCTCAACGTCGCATTGGTGGTTGAGGAAGGCATCAACCTTAAGGACGTTACCGGCCTTTACGATGCCGTCATGGCGAATACGATCCTCAAGCTCCTGCATGGCGCAACCCCTTCTCGCGGCAACGATACCGCG
>CABUWA010000025.1 GCA_902495085.1 uncultured Collinsella sp.
CCTTTCAATCGCCATCATCGAGCTCGAGTATCGCATCTACGCCTCAATGTGATGTGACAAAGGGACAGGGTCAAATAGTTATTTCTACCTGCGATAATAACAAGATAAGACCTTTAATCCCAACGCCTCTACTGTGTTCAAAGAGTTGAATGGCTCTAAAAATCAGTTTCCAATATAGGGAAGGAAATCCACTTTATTAAGGCCAGAAATCAGTCAAAAGTAGAAGCAAAAGTAGTAAAAACGTAGTACGGCTCAAATTTTTACTACCAATGTCTACCTGCGGTTTTGTTCAATAGCAAGCATCTCGTCTTGAATATCTTCAAGCCCAAGATGGGTGTAAACGTTGTAGGTGGTGCTGATATCTGAGTGCCCCATAATGTATCTGAGCTTTGCTGGACTCATGCCAGCGCGTGCCATTCGGCTACAGAAAGTGTGCCTGAGCTGGTGCGGAGTTATATGGGGCAGTTCTTCCTTATAGATGCGGTTGTGCTTGATGATAGCGCGTTTGAGCCTATGCTCCCAATGCAGGGCAACGCATGGCATCTCATTCTTGTCTAGGCAGATGAAGCCCCTTACCCCATCAATAACAGGCTCTTCTTTTGGCTGCGCCCTCTGTCCGATGAGACTGTGGAAGGCCTTTTCGACAGAAGCGGTCATAGGGATATACCTCATACCAGATTTTGTTTTGGGCTCTTCAATGTAATACTGCATATCTCTCGCGCGATGAAGCTGCTTTTGAACACGTATACAGTGGCTATCGAAGTCAATGTCATCAAAGGTCAGGCCGCAGTATTCAGAAATTCTGAGTCCAGTGTTCAACAAGATAAAGTAAGTTTCAAAGTAGCGCGAGAAGTGATGATCCGAGCGCATGAACTCAAGGAATAGTCGTTCCTGTCTAACACTTAACGATTCACTGGATACCGTATCGTTGACCAAAACATTGATAAGTTCGAAGTTAAAAGGGTTGCGTCTTATAATTCCGCATTCTTCGGCCAGTTGGAAAGCTGGTCTGAGTACGCCTCGGATGCTACAGACGCTGCTATATCCCTTTCCAACATCTTGCTGAAGGTGGACAAGCCATTTCTTTGCGTCCAACACCGTAATGTTTGATATTTTGGCTTTGCTGAAGCTGTCTGTTTTCAGGTAATTGGTGACGGTTTTATAGGCGCTAACGGTTGTCTTTCGTACCGCAACCTTGGTCGCAAGGTAGTTCTCAACCAGAGTCATGACGTTCATGTTCTCAGGTGCAATGTGGTCGAAGAGGTCTTTTTGAATCTGCTGTTCTTTCAGCCTTAAGCAGAGGTCTCTCTTTTTGCCGTGTGGCGTTTGGTCGTGAGTTGTCAAAGTCCACGAATAGACAAAGCAGGTTTTTCCCATCCAATTGGTGTATTTGAACGAGTAACGACCGTCTGGGCGCTGGCCTTCTCCGCGATGGAGAACTCGACCCTTGTTATCTTTCCTATTCGACATAGCTTGAATCTCCTTTCAGAGACTCAAGCACGACAACATGATTGTAGCTATGGGGTTGTCTATGCCATGGTAAAAGGGTTCGTTTATTGGGTTAAATCAAAGGAAATGAGGCCTATTTGCCCCGTTGGGGCTGGGGTTGGAGTAAGTGCCCATCGGTGCAATTCCAAGCCTTAATTTCGCTCTCAGCGTGCATTTTTGCTATAGGCTGAGCGGACATCAATTGAAATCGCAGTTTGAAAGAAAGGGCACCGTAGCGAAGTACGCTACGGTGCCAGACATTGCACAGTGTGGATTGAGGAGCCTATGTGACTGTTGCCCTAAGCATGACTTTCTCACCGTCGCTGGCAAAAAGATATGTAATCCCGTTTTTGCTTGTAGACCCACTATTGCCTTCGACACTGTTTGCAAGATTTGTAACGACTTCCTGAGCATCGGTTTTTGAGAGTGAGGAATCACAGGCCATTATGAATCCACGTGCAACAATCGCTGAGTCGCATTTCGTGGTGTCAATCATAAGGATGGGGGACGGGTTGCAGGAGCTGTCATACCTGCTGCTCTTTGCCAGATTGCTCTGCCCGTCCATTGTCGTAAAGGAGAGCATTGCGTACATATCGGGGTTCTTTATGTCATCAACAAACACATAGGAAATAAGCTCATCGGTGCTCTTGTCGATAACGTCTGCGTCTAGATTGCTTTTGAGCTTTCCATTGAAGGAGCTAGGGGAAAAGGAAAATGCGGAAGGGGCGGTCTCCTCTGTCGCGGTCTGGTTGTTGTCTTCAGATGACTGGCTAGTTGCGGCTGAAGGGCTATCGCCTTCCGCTTCATCGGTGCTATTCGGGGCTGGAATTATCTTTCCGCAGCGCGTACAGACCTTTGAACCATCGCTTCTGTCTTCGAAGCAATGATTGTCTGGGTTTTTCTCTCCGACGGTTTTCCCACAGTTGACACAAGTTTTCGGTTCGGTGCACGTTGCGGAGTTCCAGTTGTGTGCATCGGGGTCAATCTTTCCATTGGGATCGACTTTTCCGCATTTATAGCAATGATTGACTTGGCAACAGTTGTTTCCGCTCCATTCGTGTATGCAGATGATGTTCGATGCAAGCATAGCCCCAACGGCAATTTCTGCGACTGCGACTATGCCGAGTACTGCTGCTGTCAATTTCATTTTGCCTGAAACGACTTGCTTCTTTTTCTTTTGCCCCTCTTGCGCTGGCTTTTTCGTTTGCGTATCGGGGAGCCTGTTATTGTTCTGCGCTTCATTCGAGGAACCATCTTTTTGCTTCTCGGTCACAGATTCTGGCTGATCGCTTTGAGTATCTTCTGTATCGCTGGTTGCTTCGTTGCTGGAGATGCTGTTCAGCGGAAAGCCACAATTTGGGCAGGTTGGAGCTTTGTCTGAAACTTGCTTCCCGCATTCTGGGCAGTTGATAAGGGGCATGACCTCTCCTTCCAAAGAAATTCCGACAAAGTGGAAGGGGAGAAGCACATCAACTAAATGAAGCGATGTGGAGGACACCTACCACAGTTACCACACCGCAAGGCTTCACATGCATATGCGAACAGACCTTGAAAGGCGGGTGCCCTCCAATTCGCCTGTTTGCATACGCAAAGCGGCAGCTATGCCATTGTGAAGCTCCATCCAAATATATGGATGTTGCGGTGTGGTAGATGAGATTGTATCAAAGACGCGGGCTTTCATTTTGAGTAAAAGGGCGAACGGTGCCGCTTCCTGCTGGCATTTCTCAGGGCGCGAAGATTCAAGGCGTTTTAGGCAGCTAGCGGTCTTCTCGATAGCATTGGCGATTATGCCTTGGTAATACGATATTTACAGTGAAGGTAGACGGTCGGAGGAATTTATTCTTCCTGTCATGTTGATATCAACTACATAGATGGGGTCTGCCAAGTTGAAGTCGAGGCCAAAGTGTAAAACACCCCGTATGCGCCAAAACAGACTGGGGCAGGGGCTTACGAGGTAGCGCATCTTCTGCAAGCTGGGAGTGTGCAAGAAAGTTAAGCTGCGTTATGGTGTATCCCAAAATTCATAACATTTGAGACATGAGAAATACCACTCCCCAAGTGAGTCTTTTGAATCAAATAGTGTCCTAAAAGATATTCCAAAAGTATATGTCCCAATATAAAATACTAATAGGACTTTTGAGACATATAGGAATTGGAGGCACGCGATGAAGTTTCTCTACGCTCGCTGCTCAACAAAGGAACAGAACGAGGCAAGGCAGCTTGAATATGCGCACGAGCTTGGCTTAAAGGATAACCAGATATTTATCGATAAGGCTTCGGGCAAGAACGCCAATCGTCCTGCTCTGAAAGATATGCTCTCTCGTCTGCGCGAGGGCGATGAAGTCTATATCACTGAGCTGTCTCGACTTGGCAGGAGTACTAAAGACCTAATTGATCTCATGGAGACCTTCGAACAGATGCATGTCGAGGTTCATAGCAAGAAAGAGGCTATCGATACGACCACTCCAGCAGGCAAGTTGATATTTCATATGCTGTCAGCCATTGCTGAGTTCCAGAGGCAGATCATCCTTGAGAACGCCGCCGAAGGCAGGGAGGCCGCTATGAAGCAAGGTGTGAAGTTCGGCAGACCTAATGTTGATGAAGACGCTCTCAACATGGCTCTCTATCTATTTGAAAACGACAGAACGAAATCGGTTAAAGAGATATGTGAAAAGACTGGTATCAGCAGGAGCACCCTATATAGAGAAGCTGGCAACAAAAATGTATGTCGTGGTAAATAAAAATCAAATATATAAACTCAATAGCTCAAAACTATATCGCGAAATAGGGAATTGATATTGATGGTTTGGCGTATAACCGTTACATGCTAGGGGATACTTTCACTGTACCTAAATAGCGGACTTGGTAATCTTAATTAAGGGAGGTAAGTTTATATCCGCTACTTACTAACGTATCTACCTGCATGTTTAACAATATCAATCTCACATTACTTATAGTTTGCTACATCTCTTCGAGACGTAGCAAATGATTATATTTGTCACCTTCCAAGTCCCTGAATAAATATTTAATTATATATGGTAGTTGATTGGTGACAAATTATGCGAGATGAAATCGAGCATCTATAAGTTAATAAAAAAATATAGTGACAAATTAAATTCGTGCAGGAAGGTAGTTCAGTTGGATTGATAGGAGGTTTATTTGGATTTAGGGTTAAAAGTTGGAGAGTACAGCTACAAGGAAATGTGTGAGCTATTTCACGAGAAACCAAAAACGGGCAAGTCGAAGCAACTGCAACTGAAGCATTGGGAACTGTATTGCCGCTATGAGAGGCCGACCAATCGATTGTTTGTTGTAAACGAGGTCTACGAGGAGCCGCTGGCGAGAGTCGACGGGAGAAAGACGAACGGGAGGAAGTCGGAAACCGAGGAAGAGTTTACCATCCTATTTGGGTCGCTGTTCGTTCGAGAATATACGCGAAATATGTACCATATAGCAAATGGACAGTGGCAGACAGCAAGACTGACCAATGGCGAGCTTTCAAAATATTTTGGACTGTATGGGGATCGCCTTTATTATGCAAAAAAAGACAAGAAGATAGACGATGACCTATTTCAAGAGCTGACATCCAAGCTGAGTGGCAAAAGAAGGAGTCTTATTGTCGACCGTGCTGCAAAGATAGATTGGGTTGAAGTGAGAAAGGAGGTGATCGTATATTGGGGAGACCATCCTGCTTACTATGGCGAAGAGTATCGAGAGTCTTTTGATTCGTATCGCATCGAGTATGTTCGCAAACATAGATATAAATCTCTTGCGGATGTAATAAAACACGGCGAGTGGTCTGATATGTCTGAGTATGTACTTGGGCGATTTAAGGCAACGTGGGAGAGTTCCCTTGCTGAGAAAAGTCCCTGGGTATTGTCGGACTATGGTTCAATAAATAGGATTGAATCGTGCACCTCGTTCGGACTTAAAGAAGGAGCGGAGAGGCCGCCGTTTCATTATTCTCTTGAAGAGGTTGATTCTGCTAGATATAGCTTCAACCTGAAAACAGTGGCATCGCTGGTCAAACTCTTCGAAAAACAAGTGCCAACAAAGGGTTGGAATATGGAACAGGTTCGCTATCTCCTTAGGAAATATGTTTTGTTGCCCAACTGGCAAGACTATAGGAAACGTTCCAAGGCTGCATAGCTCTTGGTCTGGTCTAAAACTGAAAGGCAATAGAATGTGCCGTAGAGGCCATGGAGAATGACTTGGAGGAAGGGCATCATGCACCCTCCTCCAAGTTTAATTATCATTATGCAGCTATTTCACTGTTATCCGCAGACCTTGCAACAGCGGCTTTTACCGCTTGCGGAGATGCTTCCGCTGTGAATTCCAGATGAGCGTTTCAGCGTTGGGCAGTTTGGCGTGGTGTGGTAGACGCTGCCGCCCGAGACCCAGTACACGGTTTGGCCCTGCGTGGCCTGAGCTTCACTTTGGATGCGGTTTTGTTCAGCCTCCCGTTGGGCGCGCTCTTGCTCCAGTTTCTTCGCATCAACCTGTTTTTGGAGTTCATCGCGCTCGCTTTGAAGAGCATCAAGCTGGGAGTGGAGTTCTTCGAGCTTCGCTTTCTCATCGTCGATAGTTGCCTGCTGGTCTTTATAGAGAGTAAGCTCTCGACTTAAATCTGCTTTTTCGTTCTGTATCTTTTCGATGCGGCTCCGCAGCTTGTTGTTGTTATCTTGCAAAAGAGTTGCCTTGTCGAACGCATCATCATAGTCATCTGAAAGAGAATCGTACTTAGCGGAAAGTGCGTTGTAGCTCTCAACCTGCTCGCTATATGAATGGACTCCAATAGCCGTGCTGGCGATAAGTAATGCGAACAATACGGCGAAGGCTATGACGGATCTCTTGCGAGCCCTGAGGTGCCGTGAGATGCGACGTGCTTCAGAACGGATTTTGATGCACGTGCTTGGTGCGCTGTCGTTGGGCTGATCGACTTTTCCTTTGGATTGGTTGGTCTCTGCGGTTCGCTCAATAGCAACGCAGAGACGGGCTAGGGCTTCATGGGCTAATTTGCGCCCTTCAGGGTTTTCTTCATCGGCGCAAAGGTCGATGAGCTTGCAATTCAATGGTTCCATGGTCACTCTATTAATTAATGGTTATTGAAAGATGGCCTTAATAGACAATATCTGTGTAGTAGTTATTCCATTCGCATCCACCATAACCGCTATCGGGATTGGAGAAGTAGAACGTCACCGTATATCTAGAATGAGGCTTAATGTTATCAACTTGGCATGTTGAATTTTCAGTCACGGTGCCCGACTCATTTTTTAGCGAACATTCCCAAGCCGAATCAAATTGATAGTCGGTGTTGTTGTCGACCTCGAAGCTGGCAGAATAGTCAGTCCATGTTACCTCGTTGTCGATTCGGTCGGTCTGGCTGTCGATATCGGCCTCAATGGCTTCGAGAGCTGTTAGCAGCTTCTTCTGTTTGTCTAGTCCTGCGATGTAATTAGAGACAAAGTCATCGTCCGTGGCAAGGAATCCTATCTCCTCATAAAGCTCGTTGAGCGCTTCGTAACGAAGAACCATGCCCTTTTGCCATTCAATTTGCTCGTCCGATTTAAGGGCTTCGCCGAGGGCGGCTTTTTGGGTGTCGAGTCCTTCCAAATACTTGGTGCAAGAGTTCTTAACCGTGTCGCTGGAGAAATCTGCGGAACGGTATTTTTCTAGCTTTGCTAGCTCAGCATCTACTAAAACACCCTGATCCGTATCGTCCGCGTGTTTTTGCCGCCAATGGATCGACTTTTTCAAATCTTTGCTAAATTGCTGGTCGGTTCTGAGCTTCGAGCATTCTACGAGGGCGCTTTCCAAGTCTTTGTAGTGTTTAACATCCCGCTTCCCGCTAGCATCAAGTTCTTTATATTGGCTATTAAGAGACTGAAGCTCGTCCCAAGAGTCGGCGGTAATTTTTCCGATTGAGGCAATCTGCTGGTCGAGTTTTGTCCCCTGACTTGCGCAGCCGCTCAGCAGGATACATGAAGCCAACAATGGGATGAGCAATGCTTGTTTGCGCATTTGTTCCTCCAAGAAAACGTGAAGATGTGGCTGAAGGCTCTGTTTGTGGTTTGCCGCAAACAAAAGCCAGAATGCTGGCATCGCTCATCGTGGCAGTGCCATTTTCAAGATTGATCATGAACGCTTCGTCAGATGGTCGGGCTTGTTGCGTAAAGCGGCTGATAGGCTGATGGGGCGCAATCGTTGATTGCAGTGGAAATCAGAGACGGGACGAGTTCTGCCGTAACAGCAAACGGGCGGTTCTTTTGGCTCATTGGGCTTTCCTTCCTCCGACACTTGGAAAACGCTGTGTTTGGTTGGCTGATACGCCTGATAATCAGCGCTTATCTAGCCGAGCGATAGATATTGCCGTGTCATTGGAGACTGTTCCAAATTTTTCCATTATCGGTTGAATAGGAATCGAGTTTTCCGTCTCCATCGTTATCCACGGCTTTATTGCCATTGCCGTCAGCAATTGCTCCAGTTCCATCAGCATTTTTATGAATGGCGTACTCCCCATCGGTGTCGATATAGTCTGTGCCACCGTCTTCCGAGTCAGACTTTAGATACGTTTTGCCGTCATCCGTATCAACCCAATCGTCCTCATCTAATAATGTGCTAGAAGATGAGCTCGATGAGGAGCTGGAGTAAGAAGAATAATCATCATCGTCCTCAGAGTCTTCATCATCGTCCTCAGAGTCTTCATCATTTTCATCATAGGCGGCAGAAGAAGAGGAGCTTGACGGATCATTGAAAGAATTCAATATGCAAGCACAGCTGGTGATGTATAGGGCGCAAAGAAGGCAGACAGCAAGCATAGGCAGCAATGCCTTTTTAAAGTGCGTCGCAAACTTCGCGCTTTCACTTTCGGTGCCAGTGTTTTCGTCCGTCATGGGTGTCATCCCTTACGCATCGTAGTCTTCGCGGAATCCGCAGTTCTGGCAGTAATACGTCTTTTTCTTCTTGCCAAGTGCTCCGCCCACGAGGCCAATGGGGCCTAAAAGCAGACCTCCAGCGGCGGCTTTTCCCACACTGAAGCCTTTATTAGATTCTCCTGTGCATTTCCAACCTGTGCGTTCTCCGCAAGATGGGCATTGTGCTGGTGCTTTGTTTGCCATAAAAATCATCCTTTCTCTGGCGATCGGTGCATCAACGTCTTTATGACTTCAAGTATTTCTTTTCAAGACGTTTGTGAATTAAATGCTATCGGTGTGAACTGACACCGATTTCGCAGCTTGGGGTTAACGGACGAGGGTCACGTTTTATTCATCGTGATAACGGAATTGTTGTGCAGCAAATTGAACTTTTTGAGAGATGAAAGCTATGTGTTTGTGCACGATGCGTTCTCCTTCCATTGGCGTGACGGAAACTGCGGAAGGAGGCTCATCCGAAGAGCGGAATGTGTAGCACGAAAAGGAGGAGTATCCACCCACAGTTGCTACACAGCTCCGAGCGCCTCGCAATAGCACGAACCAGCAAGGAGAAAGGGCAAATACCCCTCCTTGTCGCTGGTTGAGTGTCTTCAGTTGTGAAGCGCGAGCATTAAAAAATGCTAGAGCTGTGTAGCAGGTACAACTCTAGCATGCTGATAAGCCATTTAATCTACTGACCTGTTGAACGGTCGAAAAAGTAGGCTGTTGTGAAAAGCGGAACCATCTGGCCTGTCGTGCCTGAGCCTCTATGAGTAGTAAAAAGGTAGTAGACCAGATGATTTGAATGGTTAATACGCCTGATAATCAGCGGTTACCACGTCGAGCGACAGATGTTCCCATGACAGATAAACAGTAAGCGTTGCATAGGGCGATACCTTTCATATAGAAGGCTGCTAAAGAGTCGAAGCCGGGCGCATGCCAAGTTTTATTTCTTGGCCAGTTTGAAGTAGCGCTCAAATATCAATTCGAAAACGTAATAGAACATCAATCGACTGTCGAGGTCCATGCTGCCCAAGCGGATTTCTTTTTGCACGGTGTAGATAGGGTAGTCGGCTAGTTTCGAGAGAGAATTTCGAGAAAAGCCGGTGAGCGTGACGACCTTGCATCCGCGCGTTTTGGCTATCGATGTGGCGTCAATAGACACCTGCGTCTCGCCGCTTACGGAAACGCTGAAGACCAGGTCGTTTTTGCCGAGGAGTTCTGCGTAATGCCTCATGACATGGCGTTCACTGAGCGTATCGGTGTTCTTGCCCATTATTTTGAGCTTTTCAGCCATTTCGAGGCACGGGTACTTCGAAAAGCCCGAGCAGAAGAACACGATATGCGAGGCGTCCTGGATAAGACTCACGACCGAATCGATGACCCGGTCGTTAAGCAGATCTTTGGTCTGTACGAGCTGGGTATCAAGAGGAAGCGCCTCGATAGTGAATCGATTGCGGTCGAGCGAGGCGGAATACGATTGTTTGAGCTCTGTAAACCCCGAGAAGCCAAGCTTGTGAGCAAGCCTGACGATTGTATTGGGAGCGACGAAGAACCGTTCAGCAACGCTCTTAAGCGTGACATCGTCAATATCATCACGCAGCTCGATGATGTAGCGCATGATCTCGCTTTCGAGATCGTTGAGCTTGCTCTCGCCAGCTCGCACATGATCATAAAAAGATTCTTGATCTTTCATAAGATGTTTCAGCCCCTCGCACCTCGTCGTATATATGGTACCGCTTTGTGTTGCCAGGTGAGAAATCGGTAATCGGTCAAGATTGCCTATTGCCCATGAACTGGGCAAACGCGCGTGTCTGCCTACACATATCTGTGTCGTGAGCGAAATCATGTGTCCCCGTTTCGCATTGGCCCACACGGGGACTCTCAAATGACCTTATGTCGCAAAATATCAATCGAAACGAAGCAAGCCGAGGACAACCGCGGAGCCCAAGGTCTTCGAGAACACCGATCAGCCAACCCTGGAGGGACGGAACATGAAGGATAAGCTCAATATTGTGATCGTTGGCGGCGGCTCCACGTGGTGCCCTGGCATTCTTAAAGCCCTGACCAAGCACATGGACATTCTGCCGCTGAACCGCGTGATGCTCTATGACATCGATGCCGAGCGTCAGCGTCCGATCGGCGAGTTTGGCAAGATCCTCTTCGCCGAGGAGGAGCCCGGTGTGGAGTTTGGTTACACCACCGATAAGGACGAGGCTTATACCGACGTCGACTTTGTGCTCTGCCAGATTCGTACCGGCGGCTACGAGATGCGTAGCAAGGACGAGAAGATTCCACTGCATATGGGAATCATCGGCCAGGAAACGGTGGGCCCTGGCGGCATGGCTTACGGTATGCGCTCCATGCATGACATGGTTGAGATTGTCAACGACGTTCGCGCTCATAGCCCGGAGGCGTGGATTATCAACTACACCAACCCGGCCGCTATTGTGGCATATGGTCTCGAGCGCGTCCTGCCCGATGAGCATCGCGTCCTCAACATCTGCGATCAGCCCGTCAACCTCATGCGCTCTTACGGTCGCCTGCTCGGTCGCGATATGAGCAAGACGGAGCCCGTGTACTTTGGCCTCAATCACTTCGGTTGGTTCAAGCACATCTACGATGAAGAGGGCCATGACCTCGTCCCGCAGATTAAGGAGTACACGGAGAAGAACGGCTTCCTTCCTGCCGATGCCGAGCAGCGTGACCAGTCCTGGCTTGATACCTACGCCATGGTCAAGGACATGCTCGAGGACTTCCCCGACTATCTGCCCAACACTTATCTGCAGTACTATCTGTATCCCGAGTACAAGGTCGCTCACCTCGACCCCGACTACACTCGCTCCGACGAGGTTATCAACGGTCGTGAGAAGCGCGTGTTCGCCGAGTGCGAGCGTGTTGCCAAAGTCGGCACCGCAAAGAACTCCTCGGTTGTGCAGAACGATGCTCATGGCGATATGATCGTGGAAATCACCTCGGCCATTTATCGCAACACCAACAAGACCTTCATTGTCATCGTGCCCAACAACGGCATTATCGAGGGTATGCCCGATGACGCCATGGTCGAGGTCGCGGCAAGCGTGGGCGCCAATGGCCCGCAGCCCTATGCTGTTGGCAAGATTGGCACCTTCTATCGCGGCCTTATGGAGAACCAGTACGCCTATGAGCGTCTGACTGTTGAGGCTTGGATGGAGGGTTCCTACGAGAAGGCCCTGCAGGCACTCACACTTAATCGTCTGGTCGGTGACGCAAAGAAGGCTCGCAAAGTGCTCGACAAGCTCATCGAGGCCAATAAGGATTACTGGCCGGAGCTTAAGTAGCTAGTTCCATAGCGCTTGATAACTGTTATGGGGCGTGTGGGCTGTAGAGCTGCACGCCCCGTTTCTTTAAGAGGGGTATCCCATGAACAAAGATGAGCTGCTGGCAAAGTTCCAGCGCCTGGGCAAAGTCCTCATGACGCCTGTCTTGATCCTGCCAATCGCCGGCATCCTTCAGGGCTTTGGCAATGCCTTTACCAGCCCCACCCTTACGGCAGCTGTTCCCTGGCTAGCTGCTCCGGGCTTTGCGATTTTCTTTTCGATTCTCAAGGCCGCAGCCGGCATCGTTATGAACAACATCCCGGTTATCTTCTCGATTTGTCTCGCCTATGGCTTCGCCAAGTCCGAGAAGGCTACCGCGGCGCTTTGTGGCTTTTTGGGCTACATGTGCATGAACTCCGTGATGGGCACGTTCCTTACGGCGACTGGCGTTATCGATCCCGCGAATCTTACGACGGGCCAGAGCACGATCCTCGGTATCACCACGCTCGACACTGGCGTTATTGGCGGTCTTCTGGTGGGTGCAATCGTCGCATGGTTGCATAACCGTTACTACAAGATTGAGCTGCCTGCCGTGTTCTCCATCTTCAACGGCACGCGCTTTATCCCGGCGGTGACGCTGCTCTCATGCAGCATCCTCGCATTGGTCATGTCCTTTGTATTCCCGTTTATTCAGAACGCTCTCGGCGCGCTGTCCGAGTTCATCAAGGCCACGGGTGCCTTTGGTGCATTTGTCTACGGCGCCGGCGAGCGCATGCTCCTGCCTTTTGGCCTGCATCACTTTGTCTATTTGCCGTTCTTCTTCACGTCGCTCGGTGGCGTCGAGACCATCGACGGCCAGACCGTTCAGGGCGCTATCAATATCTACAACGCGATCCTGGGCTCTCCTAGCACGCCGTTTAACATCGAGGTCAGCCGTTTTGTCATGAACGGCAAGGTTATCTTCGCCATGTTCGGCCTGCCCGGCGCTGCACTCGCCTTCTACAAGACGGCACTTCCCAAGAACAAGAAGAAGACCGCAGCGCTCATGATCGCCATCGTGGTGCCTTGCATCCTCTCCGGCATTACCGAGCCGCTCGAGTACTCCTTCCTGTTTATCGCGCCCATCCTCTACGTGTTCCACGCTCTCATGGCTGGTCTTGCCTATGCGCTGACCTATATCCTGCAGTTCAACGTGGCTGGCTCTGCATCCTTTGGCGGCCCGCTCCTGTCGTTGATCTTTAACGGCATTATGGGTGCAGCCAAGGGCTCCAACTGGCAGGTTATCCTGTTCCTCGGCCCCATCTACTTCGTGGTGTACTACTTCGTCTTCAAGTTCATCATTCTTAAGAAGGGCCTTAAGACTCCCGGCCGCGAGGAAGAGTCCGACGATGAGGCCGAAAAGGCTCCCAAGACCGTGATCAGCGACCTCATTCCCGCCATCGTTGAGGCAGTGGGCGGCGACAACAATATTAAGTCTGTTGAGGCCTGCTTCACCCGTCTGCGCATCCAGCTCAATGACTGTGACAAGGTGGTTGATGACGCCGAGTTTACCGAAAAGCTCGAAGCGCGTGGCATCGTGCATGTTAACGGCGGCGTGCAGATTGTCTACGGCAACATGGCTTCTAACTACGCAACCCAGATGCGCGAGCTGCTGGGCATGGAGTAAACGACTCAAACACACGATCAAGATTAATACAGGCCGGCGTCCGATTCTACAATCGGGCGCCGGCCTGTGCTGTTTTGGGGCGAATGGGCAAGTGCATGACGTGCTCGCTGCTCTCTTTTGGCACTGCCTATCGTGTGCTCGGGCGCCTTGCAACGGTGAGGTGCGTCCTTTTCAGTCCTAGTGTGTTTACGGCTAGCGCTGCGCCCGAAGTCGATTTGCACAGCTGATATACAGAGCGTTAACCGCGCTTTGTAGGCTCATGCCCTCAACCAAGGCGGTCGAGTACTCGCTGATTGACTCCGCGCTCACGGGTAGCAAGAGCTCGCGCGCCCCGTTGTTATCGAATGTCATGTTGCTCGATATCCAAATAACGCGGCAACCTCGCCGCTTGGCCTCAACGTAAAGATTGAAGATATGGCTCGTCTTCCCTGAGAACGATACAAAGATGGCTAGATCGTCGGGTTGGAGCAGACAGAGCGACGTCTCCTGTCCCTTGACGGAGCCAAATGAGAAGCACAGTCGGTTTACGCGGCTCAGCTTTTCGCAGAGTGAGCGGGCGACGAGATTGGAGAATGAGCTTCCGTATACGTAGACATTTTGCGCATCGAGAAGCCAGTCAACGGCCCGCTCGAGTCGATCTTCAGTGAGCAGGCGTTTTGTTTCAAGCAAAGAGGTCTCTACGATATCGAAATACCAGGGTATATCGATTTGCTTATGAGCCCTTGCCTCGGTTGTCTCACGCTGGAGCCAAGCGTTGAAGTCGTCAACTTGCTCTTTGAACGATCGAAAGCTCGAGCCGTTTACGCGCCTGCAGAAGCGCGAGATGGTCGCGGGCGATGTATTGCACGCGCGGGCAAGTTCTTCTATTGAGAGCTCTGGGACCTCGTCGTGATGGGAAAGGGCGTAGAGTGCGATGTGGGCGTCAAGGCTGCCGCCCTTCTCGACGTCTTCGATACAAGACCTGAGGTTCGAATAGACCTCGTACATCGACATTCAAATCACTCCAAACAATAATGCTCCGGAGCGGATATGCCATCTCCGGAGCATTGTGGTGAAGCTATGGGACGGATTTATTCCATGCCCAAGTATTCTCTCATTTCGACTTTGTAGACAGAAGCTTTATTGCCGTAAACGATCTGAACACCGCCGCCAACGTGCACGATGGCGCTGGCGCCGAGGTCTTTGGTGAAGACGCTATCGTCCTTGACCAGGGCGGTGTCTTTGAGGCTGAGCCTCAGGCGGGTGAAGCAGGCGTTGACACCCGAGATGTTATCGGCGCCGCCCACGGCTTCCACGATCTGCGGGATGAGGTCGCTTACCTGGACAGGTGCTTTGGGGTCGATGGCCGACGTGTCATCCGCTGTCTGCGTGTCATCATCCTCGCGGCCCGGGGTTTTGAGGTCAAATTTCTTGATAAAGGTGCGGAACAGCACGTAATAGATCCCGAAGTAAGCGATGCCGAGCGGAATAAGCCAGAACCAGTTGGAGCCTTTGTCGGCGTTCATGATGCCGTTGAAGATCCACGAGAGGAGCGGTCCGCCGAAGGCGGAAGGCCCGGGCACGTTGAACTGTACCAGGTAGGTGAGTACATACGCGATGCCGCACAGCAGGGCGTGGACCACGTAGAGTACGGGCGCTACAAAGAGGAAGGAGTACTCGAGCGGTTCGGTTATGCCCATGATGGCGGCCGGAATGACGGCGGCGATCATGAGGGAGCCGACCTTCTTTTTATTCTCGGGACGGGCACAGTGGTAGATGGCGAGCGCCGCTGCGGGCAGGCCGCACATGGCGAACAGCACCTTGCCGTTCATGACGTATTTTGAGATGTCGATGTCGTACATCATGCCGGGCGTGTTGAGCATGGCGTTGTAGATGTTGACAGCGCCCTCGACGGTCTGGCCGTCAACCTGGATGCTACCGCCCAGAGAAGTGAAGAAAAACGGCAGGTAGATGAAATGGTGCAGGCCGAAGGGCAGAAGCATGCGCTCGGAGAAGCCATAGATGAACGCGCCAAACACCCCGGTGGAATCGATGAGTGTCGAGGCGGCCTTTAGGCCGGTTTGCACAAACGGAAACACGAAGGCGAGCGCAACGCCCACTAGGCTCGCGAAAACGACGGTGAGGGCGGGGACGCAGCGTGTACCGTTGAAGATGCCGAGCACCGGCGGAAGCTGCACCTTATAGAATCGGTTGTGGATCCACGCGACTACCAAGCCGATGATGATGCCGCCGAATACGCCGGTGTCGAGTGTGGTTACGCCCAGGATGGCGTTCTGACCGGTCTGCAGGTTGGCGGGATCGATGATGCCCAGCAGGATAAGCAGCTGACCCATGATCGTGTTCATGGTCATGTAGCCGATGAAGCCTGAGAGTGCGGCGGTCGCCTTCTCGGCCTTGGCGTAACCGTAGGCGATGCAGATCGCAAAGAGAACCGAGATGTTACCATTGATAACGTTGCCGGCTGCTTTGATGAGTGTGCTAAAGATCACCATCGGCTCGGTGCCCAAAAGCGGGCAGAGCGAGATGAGGTTAGCATTGGAAAGGGCGGAGCCCAGACCGACCAAAATGCCGGAAACGGGCAGGAGGAGGACCGGCGCCATGAGCACCTTGCCGAGTCTCTGGAACTCGCTGTAGAGCTTGCTTTCTTTCATGATGTTCCTTCGATGCGCGGGGAGTTAGGACAGGGTCGGCCAATAATCGCCGTTCGCTTCGATCAGGTCGTCGAGGATTTGGCGCGCGACGGTAGTCGAAGGGACGGTCTTGTTGATTGCGATGGCTTCGAGCGCCTTCTGGTAGGAATGCTCGTAATATGCGTCGACGGCGAGCTTCTCACTGGCATTCTGCTCTTCGATAAGACCCTTGTAAAAGGTGGGGATAGCAGGCTGGCTGATGGGTTCGGGGCCCCAAGAGCGCAGGTAGGCGGGAACCTCGACCATGGCGTCGTCGGGCAGATTGGGGATGGCACCGTTATTCTCGACGATTACGAGATAACGTTCGCACTTGTTGTAGGCGATAGAGGCGGCTGCGTCGACGATAAAGTCGCCAAAGACCGTGAAGCTCTGTACGGGGCTCTTGTAATTGGCAGGATCTGCCAGGTACTTGTCGTGCTCGGCAAACATCTCCTTCTCGCGTCCGTTGATGACGTTGTCGGCGCGCGTCCAGTTGGGGTCCATGTCATCTGCCATGTCTTTGGAGTACAGGTAGTACTGCAGGTAGCTGTTGGGCAGATACTCGGGATAGTCCTTCACAATCTTGACGTATTGACCCCAGGTGTGCATCCAGTCCTTGTCCTTGTGATGCTTGTCGCTCACGGCCATGCCGTGCTCGAGAATCATCTGACGGAGCTCCGGCAGACGATCGCGTCCCTGCTTGTCGTAGATTTTGGTAAACCAGCCAAAGTGATTGAGTCCAAAATACATGGGGTCGATATCGCGCCAGCTGGGAAGTCCGAGCATCTTAGAGTACGAGAGCAAGATAGCCGTGGGCATATCGCAGATGTTAAGGATATGGTCGTTGTTAAACTCGCGACGTGTGGCCTCGGCGACAACTGCGGCGGGGTTGGAATAGTTGAGGATCCAGGCGTCTGGACTGTATTTCTTGGCGTAGCGTACGAGGTCGAAGACGCCGGGGATGGACCTGATGCCATAGGAGACCGAACCGCCGGCGCCGCAGGTTTCCTGTCCCACGCAACCGTACTTGAGAGGGATGCGCTCGTCCTGGCGACGCATCTGAAGGCCACCCTGGCGGATTTGTGCGAAGACGAAGTCGACATCGGTGAATGCCTTTTCGGGATCGGTCGTCACGACAACTTCGATGTCAGGAGCTTCCTGCTCGATGAACTGCTTCATGATGTCGTAGACGAGATGCATGCGCTTCTCGTCGATGTCGTACAGGGCGAGTTTGCGCAGCGGCAATTCGTTTTTCTTCTGCAATAGGCTCTGGATGATGCCGGGAGTGTGGGTGCTGCCGGCGCCGGCGATTACAACTGCTTTCTTGTCCATGTGGTAAACCCCTTTCGTGTGGATTGACCATTTCAGACTACGAAAGCTTTACCTGCGATTCTATCGATTTTCAGATTGCGAAAAACGATAGCGATAATCTTAACAGGATGCGTTTTGCGTGGTTAAATAGCGCCGGGAAAGATGTTGACTTGGGCGGCGGGCGACGTGTTGCATGGCTGCAGGAGCGAACGCCAGGCGGTCAAAAGATGGTGGCCGGTGCTGCGTCTTTTGGC
>CABUWA010000026.1 GCA_902495085.1 uncultured Collinsella sp.
AATGTCCCTTCCCTGCGTTTACACGAGTTGAACTATTGTACGGAAAGAACCACGTTTCCGCAGCCCACACTACATTCCCGTAAAGAACCCGCAACCTTTAACCCACTCATTGGGGACAGACTTAAATGAGTACCTGCTCATTGGGCACTCATTTAAGTCCGTCCCCAATGAGCGCCCAGCCCAGCAAAAAGGGGCGCGACCGCGATGGTCACGCCCCCTCAACATCAACTATGCACCGCTCGGCCCCTACACGAGTTTGCCGCCAACAATCTTGGCAGCCGCAGGCTTATCGAAGTTGCCGCCGGTGGCCTTGCCCAGGGCACCCATAACCTGGCCCATCTGCTTCTTGGACGTGGCGCCCAGCTCGGCGATAACCTGCTCGATCAGGGCCTCGAGCTCCTCGCCCGAAACCTGCGCGGGCAGCAGACTCTCCAGAATCTTGACCTGCTCGGTCAGGTTGTCGGTACGCTCTTGGTCGGTGCCGGCCTTGATGGACATCTCCAGCGTCTCGCTCGTCTGCTTGATCAGACGCTTGATCATGCTGTTGACGTCTTCCTCGGTCACATCGCGGCGCTCGTTAACCTCGATATTCTTCACCTCGGCCTTAACCTGGCGAATGATGGACAGGCGAACCTTGTCCTTGGCCTTCATGGCCGCGATCATTTCTTTCTGCAGCTCTTCGTTGGTCATCTGCAAATCCTCTCTAATAGCGTGGGCGGCACTCGCGCGAGCACCGCCCCATGATTACTCAGTCGTCGACGAATCGTCGGTCGAACTCTTGGTAACGCCCTTCAGACTCACGTTATAGGGTACGTCTTTGGGCATGGGGTTGACGGTAATGTCGGCATCCTTCTTGTACTGCTCCAGCCACTCGCTGTACGCGGTGCTGGCCGCTTGCGTCTTCACCACGTTGGAGACGTACTTCTTGATGGCCTTGGGCACTTGGTTGATATCATCGACCTGATTATCGACATGGAAGTAGTCGGTGCACTTGATGACATGGTAACCGTACGTCGACTCGACCACGTCGCTCACATCGCCCTTGTTGAGCCCCTCGAGCGCCGTCTGGTAGCTGTCGACGAAGGTAGTGAGCTTATCCCAACCCACATCGCCCTTCTTCTCCTTGGAGCCGGTGTCGTCGGAGTACTGCTCCACGGCATCCTCAAAGCTCAGCTCGCCGGAGTTGATCTTGTCCAGGCACTCCTGTGCCTTGGCCTTGGCGGCAGCCTTGTCCTCGTCGGAAGCATCGGAATCAACCTTGATCAGGATGTTCGACGAGCGGCGGGCATCGTTGTAGTTAGACAGGTTCTCGTTGATGTAATCGACGATCTCGCTGTCCTTGGGCTTGCTCGTGGGCGCGACGGCATCCTTGAGTTTCTGCTGCGCCAGGCTCTCCTTGAGCGAATCCTTGTAGGTATCCTCGGTATAGCCGTAGGTCTTGAGGGTCTTCTTAAAGGCCTTGGCACCGCCCGCGCTCTTGCACGCGTCCTTCCAGGCCTTCTCGACCTCCTCGTCCGACACCGTCACGCCGTTCTCCTTCTGTGCCTGTTGAAGCAGAATCTGCTGCGTGTAGGAGTCGATGAGCTGCTTGCGGTACTTCTTGGGAGTGAGGTCGTTGTCAACCAGATACTGCGCCCAATCCTTGTCCTCGGTGTAGCCGTAGGACGTGCGCATGCTCATGATCTGCTTGGTCACGGTGTCCTCGGTAAGGTTGGTGCCGTTGATAGTAGCAGCAACACCGCCGGTCAGCTTGTAGCCCGAGGTGTCCTCGGCCTGCGACATAAGGCCGGAGCACGCCATGGCCGAGACGGAAAGCAGCATCGCCAGCACGCCGATGACCACCAGGACGATCTTGACGGTCTTGGACACGCGGGTCTTGCGCTGCTTCTTGCGAGAACTGGAAGCGGCGCGAGCCTGCTGCTCGGGCGTCGGCTCGGGCGCGGGGTTCTTTTTCTTATTTGCCATAGTTGGCCTTTCGCATCACGAATCGAACAAACGCCATTGTGTCACAACGCAGCCCCCGCGGCACGCTTGGTGCATGGGGGACAGGTTAATCTGCACCATTTTGGTGCAAAGGGGACAGCTCTGGCAGCCGGCAGAAAAGGAACGTCCCCAAGTGCCGACTCAGCCCCACCCTAGAAGTGACGGCGGATGGCGTCGACCATGCCCTGGGGCGTGGTCTGGCCGAGCACGTCGGCTGCGGCATCGGCGCCCATAAAGATGTTCATGAGCGCCTGCAGGGCCTCGACCTGGCCGCCCGGCTCGGCAATACCCAGATTGATGACGATCTGCGCCGGCACCGGAGCGCCCATGCCAGCCATAGCGTTAAATGTCACGGACGCGGCGGGCTTCACCACCGCGATATAGGGCTTGGCCACAAACCCCGGATCGGTATGCGGAATGGCAATGTTTGCCGCCGGCATGGCAAGACCCGTGGGATAGGCATCCTCGCGCGTGCGAACGGCGTCGAGCCAACCGGACGCAATGTAGCCACGTGGTGCAAGCTCGCCCTCGAGCCGCGCAAACACCTCATCCGGCGTTGCACACTCCCAATCAAAAAACACCAGCTCAGGCGTAAACAGAGCTTCGTTATCCGCCATGCGCTCACCTCTCTCACCTAGTCACCTGCGACGTTCTTGAATGACTAGTCGTTAAAGACCGTCCCCGATGACTACCCAAAAACAAAAGGTGGCCACGCGCGCCTTGGCGCCAATGACCACCCTGACTACTCGGCTAAATTGTACTGTGCGCCGCTAGCCGCGAGGCGCGTCAATTGCGACCTTGCCGCTCTCCAGCACGTGGACGCGGCCGTCGGCGAGCATTTGCACGACCTCGGGATACAGCACGTGCTCAATCGCGTGGATGTGCTCCTCGAGCGTGTCGACATCCCAGCCCTCCTCAACAGCCAGCGCACGCTGGGCGATGATGGGACCGTTGTCGTAGATCTCGTTGGCAAAATGCACGGTCACGCCAGTTACCTTGACGCCGCGCGCAAAGGCGTCGTCAATCGCATGCGCACCGGTAAAGCTCGGCAGCAGCGCCGGATGCAAGTTGACCACGCGGTTGGGAAACGCCGCCAGCAGCGGCGTGTGCACCATGCGCATGTAGCCGGCCATGACCACATACTCGCAGCCGCGCTCGAGAAGCTCGTGCGCGATGATCTCGTCAGCGGCGATGGGGTCGGCGTAGACATCCTTGGACAGTGTGAGCGTCTGGATGCCCGCGCGCTCAGCGCGCTGCAAACCCTTAGCCGAAGGACGGCTCGACACCACAAGCTCAATCGAAGCGTTGAGCTTGCCGGCAGCGATCAGATCGATCAGCGCCTGCAGGTTGGTACCCGAACCGCTGATGAGCACACCGATCTTGAGCGGCTCGGCCGTATCGGTGCCAGTCGGACGGGTATAGGGCACAAAATCCAGGCCCTCGGCAGCAGTCATCTGCTCGTTAGCGCTCATCGGAGTACACGACCTTACCGGAACCCTCGACGCACTCGCCCACGCGGAACGGCTTCTCGCCCAGCGCGACCAGGGCCTCGGTCACCGCGGCCTCGTCCTCGGGGGCGACGATCAGGCACAGCCCAACGCCCATGTTGAAGGTCTTGCATGCCTCATTGGGCGCGAGCTCGGCCTGGCGCGACACGTAGGTGATGACGGGCGGAACGTCCCAACCCATCTCGGCACCGTTGCGGGTGACCACGGCGTCGACGTCGTCGGCGAGCGCGCGGTTGAGGTTCTCGGTAATACCGCCGCCAGTGATATGGGCGATGGCGTGCACAGGAGCGCCGCCGCGCAGCAGCTCCAGAATCGGCTTGACATAGATGCGCGTGGGGGCCAGCAGGGCGTCTGCCAGCGATGCGCCGCCGAGCTCCTCGAGCGGACGGCTCAGTTCCTCGGCCTTAGAGGCGGCCTCGGGCGTGCCCGGCTTAATGCCGTCGACGCCAATGACCTTGCGCACGAGCGAGTAGCCGTTGGAGTGCACGCCGGTGGAGGGCAGGCCCAGGATCACGTCGCCGGGACGGACATTCGCGGGGTCGAGCATCTTGGGACGGTCGACGACGCCCACGGTAAAGCCGGCGAGGTCGTAGTCGGCCGGAGCCATGACGCCCGGGTGCTCGGCCATCTCGCCGCCCACGAGCGCGCAGCCCGCGAGCTTACAGCCATCGGCCACGCCCTTGATGATCTTTGCCATGTGCTCGGCCTCGATGTGACCGATGGCAACGTAGTCCAGGAAAAACAGCGGCTCGGCGCCCGAAGCCAGAATGTCGTTGACGCACATAGCGACCAGGTCCTGGCCCACCGTCTCGTGACGGTCCATGATCTGGGCGAGCACGAGCTTGGTGCCCACGCCGTCGGTACCGCTAATCAGAATCGGGTCTTCCATATCCTTAAGCGCGGCGGCCGAGAATAAGCCACCAAAGCCACCGATACCGCCGATAACCTCGGGGCGATTGGTGTCCTTGACCATCTGCTTAATAGCGTCGACGGCGCGGCCGCCCTCGGCGGTATCGACGCCGGCGTCCTCATACGTCACATGCTTGCTGTCGCTCATCTGAGCCTTCCTCTCCCACTACCGTCCGCCGCGCGGGCGCCAAACGGTGCTCATAGTTGCGTTCATTTCGGCGTGTGCCATAACAGCACACGCCGTCATATCAATAAAACAGCAGGTAAAACCCACCAAAATGAACCTGTCCCTAAATGGCAGGTTTTAGGCCTCGCCATGCTCCTCTTCCCAGCTGCGGTCGTCGTATTTCTCGACCACGGCATCGTCGTCAAAGTGCAGCGGCTTATCCAGGTTGCGGGGCGTAAAGCCCTCCATAAACTTGTCGCGGCCAAAGCTCTCGGGAATCGCCACGGGGTAACGTCCGGTAAAGCACGCATCGCAGTAACCGCCCTTGGGCATGACCTTAAGCAGGCCCTCGACCGAAAGGAAGGCCAGCGAATCGGCGCCGATATACTCGCAAATCTCGTCGACCGTCTTGTTGGCGCTGATAAGCTGCGACTGCACGTCGGTGTCGATACCGTAGAAGCACGGCCAGATGACCTCGGGCGAGTTGATGCGGATATGAATCTCCTTGGCGCCAGCGTTGCGCAGCATCTTGACGAGCTGCACCATGGTGGTGCCGCGCACGATGGAGTCGTCGATGACGACCAGGCGCTTGCCCTCGATGTTGTCGCGCAGCGGGTTGAGTTTCATGCGCACGCCCATGGCGCGCAGCTCCTGCGTAGGCTCGATAAACGTACGGCCCACGTAGCGGTTCTTGATGAGGCCCTCGCCAAAGGGAATACCGCTCTCGTGCGAATACCCCTCCGCGGGCGGCAGGCCGGAGTCGGGCACGCCGATGACCAGGTCGGCCTCGACGGGCTCCTCGTGCGCCAGCTGACGGCCCATGTCGTAACGGCAGGCATAGACGCTCTTGCCGTTCATGATGGAGTCGGGGCGGGCGAAGTAGACCTGCTCAAAGATGCAGTTGGCGGGCTCTTCGGCTGCAGGCACGCCCTGCTCGGATACCAGACCCTCGGCGCTGATGCGCAAGATCTCGCCGGGAAGGACGTCACGGACGTACTCGGCACCCACGATGTCGAGTGCGCAGGTCTCGGAGGCAACGACCCAGCCGCCGGCGCGCGTGACATGGACGGCGGAGTCGACCGTCGCGGCGCCGTCCTGCGACGGCAGCTGCGAAACGGATGCGGCATCGGCCTGGTCCAAACCCTCGTCCACCAGCTTGCCCAGCACGAGCGGGCGAATGCCGTGCGGATCGCGGAATGCGTAGAGCGCCTGCTCGTTGATGAGCGTCATGGCGTAGCCGCCGCGCACGAGCTCCATGGTCTTGCGAATGCCCTCGCGCAGGTGGCCCGTACGCTGAGTAAAGTAGCCGATAAGCTTGGTCGCGACCTCGGAATCCGAATTGGAGAGGAACGGCACGCCCAGCTCGATCAGCTGGCGGCGCAGCTCGTCGGTGTTGACCAGAGTACCGTTGTGCGCGAGCGCGATAATGACGCTGTTGATGGTGGAGAGGTGCGGCTGAGAGGCTTCCCAGCTCTTGGCGCCGGCGGTGCCATAGCGCACGTGGCCCACGGCCAGCTGGCCGGAGAGCGTCGACAGGTCGGCGTTGGAGAACACGCGATCGAGCAGTCCCAGGTCTTTGCGAACCATAACCGTGCCGCCATCACCCACGGCGATTCCCGCCGATTCCTGGCCGCGATGCTGCAGCGCGCGCAGACCAAAGTACGTCAGTCGAGCCACATCGCGATCGGGTGCCCACACACCAAAAATGCCGCATTCCTCATGCAGCTGGTCGGAGTCCGGATCATACGTCGACATGGTCTTCACCTGTCCCGCGGCGCGCTCGGCCGCGTGGATGGTTTCTTGAGACATGGCATCCCCTCAGAGCCTCGTTATTTGGCGTTACCTGCCCTATTATACGCACGGCAAGACAAGCACTCCCGCGCATGAACAGCGCTTTTTAAAAGCCCACCGAGCTTATAATCCGTTTTGCAGCCAAACATTTTATTGGGCAACCGCCTCGGGGTCGACGATCCCGCATGTTTCCGTTGCGACGCGCCTCGCTCACCGTTGGGGCTTGCATTGTTGCAATTGGGACGTTCGTCCTGTCTTTTGGCAGGTCGGCGGCGTATCCTTGTACCTACAGCAAAACGAGAAAGGTTATGTATGGATCGAAACGAACTCGACCCCAGCGTCCCCAGCGCCACGGAGGTCAAGAAGATCCCCCTCATCATTAAGGTATACGCCGCCCTGTGCATCCTGTCCGGCGTGGGCACGCTCCCTTCGGTCGGCGCCTTTATGTGGCAGGTCATCACCGCGCTCATCAACGGCAACGCCGCCGCCAAGCTCGGCGACAACACGCTCGTCGCGGTCGGCCTTATCGTCGCCGGCATCATGCTCTCTGCGGCAAGCGCCGTCATCCTGATCATCTTTGGCCTGGACCTTATCAAAAACCAGCGCCGCAACGCCGCTCGCCTGTCCTACATCCTTATCGCGTTTACCGTCGTCGAGCTTTTGGTCGACGTGATGCTCCAGGGTATCGGGCCCTTCTTGCTGCGCCCTGCCATCCAGCTCGGCATCCTCGTCGCGCTCTCGGCCACCGTCGACCCCACGCTGCGCCAAGAGCGCGAGCTGCAGCGCCGCCTGCAGGAAATGCTCGATCGCGACGCCGCCGCCGAGGGCATGCTCGGGCGCGATGAAACCGGCGAAGGCTACATCAAGCTCAACTACTTCAACCTGTTCTGGGTATTCTTTGTCTGCTGCATACTCGGCCTGATCGCCGAGGACATCTGGCACATGACGGTCGACGACCCGGGCGTCTACCAGAACCGCGCCGGCATGCTGTTTGGCCCCTTCAGCCCCATCTACGGATTTGGCGCCGTACTCATGACCATGGTGCTCAACCGCTTCTACAAAAAGAACCCCATCATTATCTTTTTGGTGAGCGCGCTGCTCGGCGCAAGCTTTGAGGTGTTCGTGGGCTGGTTTATGCAGACCTCGTTTGGCGTGGTCTCGTGGAGCTACTCGCATATGAAGCTCTTTGGCATGCCCGATCCGCTCGCCGTCCTTACCGGCGGACGTACCTGCACGGGCTTCGCCTGCCTGTGGGGCCTGGGTGGCCTCATCTGGATCAAGCTGCTGCTGCCGAGGCTGCTCAAGCTCATCAACATGATTCCGTGGAAGAGCCGCTACTCCGCTACCGTCATCTTCACCATCATTATGCTGGTCGATGGCGTTATGACGCTGCAGTCGCTCGATTATTGGTATCAGCGCGTCAACGGCACGGAACCGGATATTCCCGTTGCGCAGTTCTACGGCAAGTACTTCGATAATGACTTTATGGAGAATCGCTTCCAGAGCATGACCATGAGCCCCAAGGATGCGACGCGCGTGTAGCGTCCACCGCGCCCAAAACGCAAAATGCCCGCCGGTATCACACGTACCGGCGGGCATTTTTATAAACGAGCCTTCTATCGACGCAAGCCTCTACGCCTCGCGCTCGACCTCACTCACGCATTCATTCTTGATGGTGCCAACGAGCGCCTGCAGCGCATCGACCACGTGCGGGCGAATGTCCCCGCCGATGAGCACGAGCATGATGTCGTCACCTACGGCAAGCTCGCCGCTTGCCAGCCACACGCGCACATAGCCGATACCCGGCATCGCGCGCGTCGCCTCGATGGCGGCCTGTACCTTGCTGGCGTCGTAGCCAAACACCATGCCGCCCACCTTGTGGCCCGGCGCCACGCCATCGGTCTCGACACCGCGCGCCTCGGCCTTGGGCGTCGCGCGCACCACACCGTTATGTGTCAGATACATACCGCACGCAGATGCCGACGAATCGGCCTTGGCCTCGCGCAGCCAAGCATCAACCGAAGGCATCGTTTTGCCATTCTCGAGCATCATTTCCCCTTTCACCGTCATTGAGTAGCCCATTATCTATTCCTCGACCGGCGTGAGCACCATGACGGCACGTGTGTCGCTCAGCGATAACGAACGACAGGTCACAAGCGTTACGACCTTGGTTGCCGAAGCGGCACGATCGGTGGCATCGCTCGCCACGGCAGAGGCGCCGTCGAGCATCTCGGACAGATAGTTCTTGAGCCCGTCATCGCCCTCAAAATTGGGCGTGCGCGCCTTGGCATACGTGTCCTCGACAACTTTGGTCACCAGTGGTCGCAGCTTATACGTAGCATCCCGTGTGATGTAATACACAAACTCGATGCTATCAAACGTCGCCTGATCAGTGGTGTCCGAAATCACGTTGAACATCGACCCATCGTTCATATGGTGTCCGTAGATCGTGGTTTGCTGATCAACCATTCCCGGCGCGGTGTCATCACTATCCAAGAAAATGGCACCGGACGCGTTAGCCGTACCGTCAAACAGCGTGTTGAGGTATTTGGAGTTGTTGTTGGTCTGCACCACGGGATAGTTGATGTTGGTTCCCGGCACATAAATCCAACCCACAATCTCGGGGTTTGTCTGAGCAAGCGCATCGAAGTCGACAATCGGCACGCCGCTGGCGTCCTTATCGCTTACATATTGCTTCTCGATTTTCTGATACGACTCGCTCGCCTGCTTGTAGCCAATCTGTGCATTGATAAAGATAGCGGCGGCGGCGACAATCAGACCGATGCCCACGATGATGAGCAAGATGGGAATGATGGATCGGCGTTTCTTACGCGGCTGCTCGGCATAGTTGGACGGCGCGTCACTCAGCTGCCTCGTCGTCCGAGCCTGCTTCTTTGCCGTGCCATATGACGAAGGGCGATACGCAGCCGGCGTATCCTGGCGATGATGGGACATCGGCGTTACGGGACGCGGCGCGCGCGGCTGCTGAGGAGAGGATGTCCGACCCTGCTGTGCCGCACGGGCAGCACCCGGCTTCGACGGATCGGGAATCTGAGAAGCCTTGAATCGTTTTCCCTGATAGTCGGACATGGCTCTCCTTATACTGCGGCGAAACGGCGGAACGTCTAGGCGTCGGCCATCTCCTGCTTCATCTTCTCGATAACCTTGCGGTACTCGGGGTCGCATGCGCCCAAGATCTGCGTGGCATAGATGGCGGCGTTCTTGGCGCCGTTGATGGCAACGCAGGCCACGGGTACGCCCGAAGGCATCTGCACCATCGACAGCAGCGAATCCATACCGCCCAGGTCACTCGTCTTCATAGGCACACCGATAACCGGTAGCGGCGTAAAGGCAGCCACGACACCACCCAAGTGAGCGGCCTTGCCGGCGGCGGCAATGATCACCTTAATGCCACGGTCGGCAGCAGTCGAAGCCCACTCGTGGACCTTCGCCGGCGTGCGGTGTGCGCTCGCAATGACAAGCTCATAGGGCACACCGAGCGCCTCGAGCTCGGCGGTGCAGCCTTCCATAACGCCCAGATCGGACTTGGAGCCCATGATGATCCCGACAACCGGCTTTTGATCTGCCATAAACAAAGACCTCCTGTTGAGAGCGGTGACGCGGCGGATCCGCGACCCTTAACTACTGAGAGTAGTATAGCTGCTCCCGTCCCTGCGGTCTTTGTGGTGGCGGCCGAGCCTTTCCCTCGGGAACTGGGCTTCGCGAAGTTTCCCGAGGGAAAGGCTCGGCCGCCACCCTGCAACCTACCGGGAATTGCTATGACGTACGTTGGCTGATGAATTGGAAGGAAAGGTCAACGGAGGCTGAAAGGCAATTGGTTCAGCGAAAAACCCTGACGAATCTAATTCGCCAGGGCCCCACCAACGCTCACTCGTCGTTCATCGTTAAAGCTAGATATTCTCTTCCGCCCATTTCTCGAAATCGAGTTCTCGTCTCTGAGCAGTTCGGTAGACTTCCATGTCTTCGCGAGCGCCCACCACTACGATGGCCATCTTTTCTTTAATTCTGATGAGGCGGTACACGATTCGAATGCCACTTCCCCTGAGCTTGATTTTCATAAAGCCAGTCAAATCCGTACCTGCCTTGTTTCCAAGAGGCTTGCCGAATCCGCCTTCGTTCTGCGGCAATGGATTCGTTCTGATTTTTTCTATAGCCTTAAGGACGATCTTTCGTTGAGAGCCGTCCAGACGCTTAATATCCTTGAGAGCATCCGGGTAGAAAGCGACTTCGTACCCACTCATTCAAACTCGACCTCATCCATCTGATCGAGTTCGTCCTGGCTCACACCCAGCTCTTCCATAACATCAGACAGGGAAACAAGCGCATCGTCACTTGCCGCAGTCACCCTCTTAAGTGCCAACGTTAACAAGGCGAGGTCCTCCTCCGCTTGCTTCGCTTCCCTATATTCATCGGGTGTCACAATCACAAACGCCGGCTTGTTGTGTTTGAGAACCACAACAGGATTGTCGTCCCCAACCTTCGAAAATGCAGCCGAGCCCTTACCGTGGCTGAAATCGCTAATTGGAACAAGGTTGTCGAGCATCTGCAAAGCAGGCATACATACCTCCTAAAAAAGAATTCTTTTTCGAATTCATTTTATCATTCTTTTTTGCTATATTGTGCCGCGCAACCGAAACAACCTTTTAGGATGCGAATCCGAGCTTAGAATGACTGTCGGCCCTCGCACCGCCCTTGCCTCTTTTATTACGTCAAGTGGTATGCAGCGAATCAAAATGGCGATCTAAAGTGCGCGGCACTCGCCTCGCATCGCTACAAAAAACAAACTGCTCCCCACCCACTCGGGCAAGGAGCAAGCCTCATTTTTATAATCAGACTGAGAACCACGAATGCAGAAACACAGGCGACTTCAGTCCCTTATCGCCGAGAGACGTTATTGTGCAGCCATTTCTTTAAGCTTCTCGGCCATCAACAAACACACGTCTTCCGATTGCGGGTACACGCCAAAATGATCGAAGAAACCATGGTCACATCCGGCATATTCGATGACCTCGACATCGATTCCTGAAGACCGTAATTTTGTAGCCCATTTTTCATCGGGGATACGAAGCGGATCGTATTCGGATGTCACGATAGTCACCGGGGGGAAATCAGTGCAGTCCTCAAGCATTAGCGCAGAAATCAACGGGTCATGAGGAGACATTTTTCCGTGTGCACAAAGTTCGACCATCGGGCCGTCCGAATCGCGAAGATGGTCGATGCGAAAACGCGCAACGTCCTCTTGATCGGCTATCGCAGGAAAATCCTCATATCCCTCGCCCTGTTCGCCCGCAAGGTCGACTTCAGGATAGATTTCGAAGGCATGGGCTACAGCTCCAGCACCCCTGAGCTGAACACACGCATTAGTAAGGCTTCCTCCCGCGGAGTCGCCGGCGACCATTATTTTATGAGGATCGATTCCGAGATCCCCGGCATGCTTGCGCACATAATCAAGAGCAAGAACGCAATCCTCGATCTGCCCGGGAAATGCCGTCTCCGGCGCCAAGCGGTATTCTGGATAAACCACCACTGCACCAGACTTTTCGGCGATGAACTCGAGCTGATGTTCAAATTGCAGAACATTCCCCGCCATAAACGCGCCGCCATGCAGGTAAACAAGCGCTGGACTTGCCTCCTTATGATTTGGTGGCGTCCAGACGAATAAATCTATATAGCGATCGGCCGCCTCCATGAGGATCTCATCGCGCTGAACCTCACCATCGAGTAGGCGGTATGTCGGCTTATCCGGGCGATGACGCATTCCAATAAGGCTCGTCCAGCTCGGAGACATGCTAACATTCCGCATCTTCTTGCGAGATACCTCGAGAATTCGTGGGTCAAGCACATGCTCTCTTTCATCATCAGGAACCGGACGGATTTGAACCTCGAGCCCCCTCTTCTCGGTTATAAACGAGCGACCGGAGATGGCGCCAATCAACGCCTCGTCGTATTGTCTACCCATCTTAAATCCCCTCTCGGCGATAACGCCAAATCGATATTTCCATAACTTTTGAGATAACGGCTTATGATGTCCTCAGTTGTCGTATATCTATGTACTAAAGAAACTGAAGACCAAGGGGTCCACCATGCCTGCAGCAAAAGACGAGCTCACTCAGCCAGAGCTTCTCTATCAGACCGTTGAAAACGATATCCTCAAGAAAATAGTTTCTGGCGAACTCCCCGGCGGCAGTCAGATTCCCACCGAAACCGAGCTTTGCAAGCAATACAAAGTAAGCAGGATCACCGTAAGACGCGCCGTACAGAATCTCATTGACCAAAACTTGCTCTACCGCCTGCGAGGCAAGGGAACATTCGTAAACCCATCGAAGCTCACTCTGAAACGAGGAGCAAGCACCATTTTCAATTTGAGCTCCGACCCTCAATACGGCGATAAAACAACCAAGTCCATCTTGGAAACAGGCTTGATCAAGGCTGATGCCCACATTGCACGGGAGCTCAAAATTGACAACGGAACCGTAGTGCAACGAGTTGCGCGCTTGGTTTATATCGAAAATGCCCCCTGCGCCATCGACACCGTTTATGCAACGCAGGGCACTCTACCCGGACTACTGGAGCTTCTCACAGACAATGCCAGTCTTTTCGACCTGATCGCCAACCATTACAGCATCGCAACCGGTATTGAGAAGCTCAAAATCACCGCAGGAATAGCGGGGCTCCAAGAAGCAAACCTTCTCGGTTATATCGTTGGAGCCCCCGTGAGCGTTGTCGAGCACGTCACATATGCCTGCGATGAAATACCGCTCCACTATTCAAAAACCGTTTGGCGAGCAGACGCATCGTCCTTCGAGTTCAGCATCTCAAAAGATGGACGCCTTCTCTAGCCCAAAATCCCCAGGACGCCGAGCACAATACCCGCAGCGAGAATGCCCACAATCTGCCAAATAATTTTGACCTGTTTCTTATTGCAAAGACACATGATCCCGAACGCGCAGAGCGGCAAAAGAGCCGGGAATATCCCATCGAGCGTTTCCTGCAACTTAAACGCGGTGTCGCCGAAGTTAAGAGCGAGCGGAGTGGTAACTGCAACGGTGGTCGCCACCATTCCACCAACTACCATTAGTCCCACAATCGCCAGGCCGGACGTAACTTTGTGCATTACATCAGAATCGTTCAGCTTCGAAATCATGCCACTGCCAAGCGAATAACCATACTGAAGCCCAAACCAGCGGATCAGGATCGTTGGGACATTATAAAGAAGCAGGAACAGGATTGGGCCGAGCAGACTGCCCGAAAGGCAAAGTCCTGTCACAACGCCCGTCGCAATCATGCGAAGCGTACTGGCAATCAGTGAATCTCCAATACCGGAAAGCGGAGCCATAAGCGATGCTTTCATGGCGTTAATTGAGGCGGTGTCAAAGTCCTGATTGTTGGCGTTCTCCTCCTCCATGGAGGCCACAATGCCGGCGACCAGAGGATTAAACGTAACTTGAATATTGTAGAACTCAAGATGACGCTTATATGCCTCAATCCGGTCTCCAGGCTTATCGTATAACCGCTTGATTACCGAAATCATGTCGTAGCAGAAACCAACGTTCATTTGTCGGTCAAAGCTCCACATGATGTTGAGTGGAAAGCTACGCCAAAATAACGCCTTTAAGTCTTTCTTGGTTATTCTCTTATCGGTCGATTTATTTGACTCCGGCGAGAGCTCAAGAACATCATTAGAATTCGTTGTCATCGTCAACCTCCTTAGCGACCGCCGCACTGGCAGGCATAAAAATGTGAGCCATATTGAGAATCCCAATCAGGATCAGCGAAAACGCCACGATACCGATCGTCGGAATGTTTAGATAGGCACTCAGCAAGAAGCCTCCAAAGAATAGGAAGCTCAGCTCCTTGGTGGACAGGATTGACATAAGCTGCGCAAATCCAAGCGCGGGCAGAATACCCGTTGCGATCGTAAGCCCATTCGTAAGCCAATCAGGAATGGCGTCAATCAGTGCCTGAACAGCATCATTTCCAACGTAAAAAGCCACGCCGCAAATCAAGCCAAGCGCAATGATGTAGAGAATTCCATTGGTCCACATAGCGGCTGCAATCGTTTTGGGGTCGTCTTTTTCGGCACCACGATCAGCCCAGACAGCCATAGGAGGCGTAACAACGCTATACATAAGGCTGTCAAACATGCCGGCAAGCACCGCAGTGGGCATAGCAATAGTCAGAGCGGTCTCGGGACCCGCACCCATAGTAATCGCAAAGGCTGTTCCCAAAACTGAACCAACAATTACGTTGGGCGGCACGGCAGCACCAACCTGCCAGACCCCCATGAACGCGAGTTCGAGCTGGAAACCAACAATAACGCCAGTCGGAATATCACCCAAAAAAATACCGACAATCGCTCCGAGGACAATCGGCCGCTCGACCATCGCAGTACCGAGTAAATAATCCGATTGACCTATCGCAGCGGCAAGACCAACCAGAAAAGCCTGAAGCAGCATATTTCTCCCTCTTCCTACAAATCAAAACTTGTTACGATGCGTTTTTTCTCGCTAGCAACCTGCCTTACCTCGAACTCGATTCCATCAGCCATGGCTTTCTTAATTTCATTAATATCGGATTGGGAAAGGCGCACAGCAGGGCCAAGCTCCTTTACGCTATCCCCCAACGGTCGAGCGCCGCCTAAATTCACAGACGTTATTTTTGGACACGCACGCGCAACTTCACAGGCGTCATGTACATTTCCCGCAACAACAATTAGCTCGTATTTATCCACCGCGCTTCCGTTAAGGGCCACGATGGAATCTTCTACACTTTTGACAACCAATTTGGCATCAGCGGGTTTTGCAATTCGCAGCGCTTGAATTCGCTCTTTGCTTGCGGCGTACTCATCTGAAACCACAAGAATAGCGTTTGCTTCAAGCGTTGGATACCAAGAGAACACGGTCTGCCCATGCACTAACCGGCTATCGACGCGACACAGTTTAATCATTTTGCCCCTTTCTCGACTTGAACACAGACAATCATCCTTGACTGCTAATGGCATATTACGTCTTATGACGTAATATGCCATTACATAATATCTTGAACGGTTGAATATCACCGCTAAATGGTATTTATCTCTAAAAACAGGGGGGTGCAATCCGTCTAGACACAGTGCGTCGGGGCGGGAGGGGCCGAGTTTCCTCCTGAGCGACTCTGCTTGCAGCCGGAGCGAAAGGGGGAAATCTCGGCCCCTCCCGCCCCGGCCGGCCAGGTCAACTACACCGTGTACTGCGGCAGGTCCTGCAGGGCGATGACGTCCATGCCCATGTCGTTGGCGCTGCCGTGACCCTGCTGGTCCTCGCGCACGGCCTCGATGGCACTCACGTACGTGTTGGCCGCAGACATCGCCGTCACGCAGGTCACGCCACGACGGACGGCCTCGGTGCGCAGTAGATAGCCGTCGCCACGCGAACCCGGGCCGTACGGCGTGTTGATGATTACCGCAATCTTGCCATCGGCGATGAGGTCGCCGATGTTGGGGCGCTCGCCGTCGTGCGGGCCGCTGATCTTTTCCACGACCTCGCACGTCACGTTGCCGCCGCGCAGCACGCGCGCCGTGCCCTCGGTGGAGCAGATATCAAAGCCCAGGTAGCGCAGGATACGAGCGACCGAAAGGATGTGGCGCTTGTCACGGTCGCACACGCTGATGAACACCTTGCCGGCGCTCGGGTCGGGCAGCTTGTAGTCAATCGCCAGCTGCGTCTTGGCGTATGCCTCGGGATAGCTCTTGGCGATACCCATGACCTCGCCCGTCGACTTCATCTCGGGCCCCAGGATAACGTCGGCACCGGGGAAACGGCCCCAGGGCATAACGGCTTCCTTCATGCAGAACCAGTCCAGCTGACGCTCGTCGCTCGGCAGGCCCAGGCTTGCGATGGAATCGCCCGCCATGATACGCGCCGCGCACTTGGCCAGCGGCACGCCGGTGGCCTTGGAGATAAACGGCACGGTGCGGCTGGCACGCGGGTTGGCCTCGATCACGTAAACGGTCTCGCCCTTGATGGCGTACTGCACGTTGACCAGGCCGCGTACGCCCAGCGCCATCGCGATGCGGCGCGTGGTCTCGCGAAGCTTTGCCTGCAGGCTCTCGCTAAAGCTGAACGGCGGGATGCAGGTCGCAGAGTCGCCGGAGTGAATACCGGCCTCCTCGATATGCTCCAGAATGCCGCCGATGTAGACCTCTTCGCCATCGCACAGGGCGTCGACATCGGACTCGATCGCGCCCTCCAAGAAGCGGTCCAGATACACCGGGTAGTCGGGGCTAATGCGCGCAGCCTCGGCCATGTAATCGCGCAGATGCTCGGCATCGTAGGCGATCATCATGCCGCGGCCGCCCAGCACGTAGCTCGGACGCACCAGCAGCGGGTAGCCGATGTGCGCGGCAACGGCCTCGGCCTCCTCAAACGAGGTGGCCTGGCCCGCCGGCGGGTACATGATGCCCAGCTTGTCGAGCAGGGCGGCGAAGCGCTCGCGGTCCTCGGCAAAGTCGATGGCATCGGGCTTGGTGCCCATGATGTTCACGCCGCTCTCCTCGAGCATGCGCGCCAGCTTAAGCGGGGTCTGGCCGCCAAGCGTCACCACGACGCCATCGGGGCGCTCAACGTCGATAACGTCCATGACGTCCTCGTAGGTGAGCGGCTCAAAGTACAGGCGGTCGGACGTGTCGTAGTCGGTCGAGACGGTCTCGGGATTGCAGTTGACCATGATGGTCTCAAAGCCGCGGGCCGCCAGCGCGTAGCTCGCGTGCACGCAGCAGTAATCGAACTCGATACCCTGGCCAATGCGGTTGGGACCGGCGCCCAGGATCATCGCCTTGGGCTTGTCCGCCGGTGTGGTCTCGTCGGGAGCTACGCACTTCTTGGCATCCGGGCTCGTGCGGTAGATGTTCTCGTACGTCTTGTAGTGGTACTCCGTGGCGCTCGAGAACTCCGCAGCGCAGGTATCGACCGTCTTCATGCTGG
>CABUWA010000027.1 GCA_902495085.1 uncultured Collinsella sp.
CAACGTTGTTGAAGATCTCATCCCAGCGGTCCATGACCAGGTGACCGGTCTTGGGATCCATGGCGTTGAGCTTGCCGCAGGTATTGGCGGTCTTGAGCACCGTGACGTCGTCGGCGCCGGCAGCAATGGCATGCGCAAAGCCGGCGATGGTCGAGTCGCCGGAACCCGTCGCGTTCACAGCCGCAATCGCGGGCGTCTTGGCGCGGAACGCGCGGCCCTCATGGAAGCCCACCGAACCGGCAGCGCCCATCGAAACGACGACCCAGGGGATACCGGCAAAGCGGTCATCGGCGGCAAGCGCCTCGCGCAGGGCATCGACATCATCGGTCGTAAAGGACGTACCCAGCAGACCGTTAATCTCGGTCAGGTTGGGCTTTACGAGCTCAGGCTTAGCGTCGGACTCCAGCGCGGCCTCCAGCGATGCACCCGAAGTGTCGAGCAGCACCTTGGCGCCCGCCTCTTCGGCGATCTTAACGAGCTCGGCATAATAGCCGGCATCGACGCCGCGCGGCAGCGAGCCCGAAAGCGTCACAACGTCCGCCTTCGCTGCAAGCTCGGCGAACTTGGCCGTAAAGGCCTCGAGCTCGGCCGGGGCGATCTGCGGGCCGCTCTCCAGCAGCTCGGTCTGATTACCCTCGTGCAGAATATTCAGGCAAATGCGCGTCTCACCGGCGATGGGCACAAAGTCGTTCTTGACGCCGTCGGCATCCATAAGCTCGGCCATATAGGCACCCATGTGGCCGCCGAGCAGACCGGTCGCGAGCACATCGTCGCCCAACTGCAGCAGCACGCGGCTCACGTTGAGGCCCTTGCCGCCAGCGGTCTTTTCGGGCGTAACACGGTTAACATCGTCGATGATCAGCTTGTCGAGCTGATAGCGCGTATCAATCGACGGGTTCATGGTAACGGTCAGAATCATGTTGAACTCCTGTTCCGGGGCGGCATAACCCGCCCCAAACATACGATAACTCGTTAAAGGATCTCAATCTCAAAGCCGCGAGTGACGGTCTCTCCCGGCTTGGCCACCAGGCAGCCACGCTTGTGCTCCAGAATATCGTCCTCGTCGGAGCAGGTGGACAGGCCGCCCCACGGTTCAACAGCCACAAAGTCGCCCTCGGGCTTGCTCCACACAATCAGGTATGGCATATCGGGGAACGTCAGGCGCACGCCCTTGTCCTCAGTTTTCTTGGTCAGCGTAACCACGCGGCTCTCAAGCACGTCAAAGATGGTCTCCGCGAAGTCGAAGAGTTCGTGGGTAAGCGGCAAGTCGTGGCCGACCATCGGGTTCTTGCTGCGATGCTCAACATCAATCAGGCCCGTCGAGGGAACGGCAGTACACAGCTCGTCGGCCTCGCGCTGCTCAAAACGGAGCTCATAGTCGTCATAGGACTCACCCTCGTCGAGCGGGCACTTAAAGCCGGGGTGACCGCCCACAAAGAATGGCATGTCCTCGGTGCCCCCATTGGTCACCTCGTAGGACACGTTCACCTTTTCCGAATCGATCGTGTAACGAGCAACGATCTTAAACGGATACGGGTACTGCTCGAGCAACTCGGCATGGTCGGCAGAGCTTAGGCTCAGCGCAACCATGTTGTCGCTCTGTTCCTCGAGCTTCCACTCCTGCTTGCGCGCAAAACCGTGGCGGGCGAGCTTTACCTCGCGGCCGCCCATGGTCATTGCGTGACCGTCACGAAGGCCGCCGCAGATCGGGAAGCAAATGGGTGCCTGGCCCGACCAGACCGCCGGGTCGCCCTGCCACAGGTACTCGCGACCGTTGGCTTTAATCGAAGTGAACGATCCGCCAGCCGTGCTCAGTGCCACACGAATAGAACCGTTATCAAGAACAAACTCCATAGGAGCCTTCCCTTTCTTACGACA
Organism: uncultured Collinsella sp.; assembly: GCA_902495085.1. Taxonomy (GTDB): domain Bacteria; phylum Actinomycetota; class Coriobacteriia; order Coriobacteriales; family Coriobacteriaceae; genus Collinsella. The sequence goes on from CABUWA010000027.1 coordinate 1,879, forward strand.
GCCCGCCAAGTCAATAGGGCTGATAGAAAACCGGCCCGCGCCCCCTCACAGAAACGCGAGCCGTCAATTGAAAAGCTGCAAATCGCCAAGTACAGCCAAGAGCGAAGCACTCAAGCCAAGCAAGCAAACGTGTTATCGGAGCAGCTCGCCGTACCAGAACACTTCGCAACAACAGGGGCGATCTCGCAGGTCACCCAAACGTCAGCGAGCGGCGCTCAGGTGCCCCAGGTCGCCGCGAAAGAGGAGCGACGCGTACTTCATGTACGCGAGCGCCGGTTTGAGCGGCGAGATGGGGTGCCTGAGCGCCGCGCAGCGTCGACCGGTCCGGCGTTCGGCAGAACGCCGGAACCTAATTAGTCGTGATATTCGCCGCGGTCCCACTTCTCGAGGAACTCGTCAAAGAAGTGCGGGTCGGCCTGAGCCTCGGCGTCGGCCTTGTTGCAGGCATCGATCTTGGCGATCAGGGCATCGTGCTCGGGAGTCTTCTCGTAGGGCTCCTCCAGGAAGGCAAGCATGATATCGGCCATCAGGAACTCGCCGGTGATCTTGCCGCCAAAGCCCACGATGTTGGCGTTGAGCTCGCGACGGGCATACAGGGCAGAGGTCATGTCGCGGACCAGGGCGCAGCGGGCGCCGGGAACCTTGTTGACGGCGTTGGTGATGCCGATGCCGGTGCCGCACAGGGCCACGCCAAAGTCGGCCTTGCCGCTGGCAACAGCCTCGCCCACAGCCTTACCGTAGATGGGATAGTGCGTACGGGTGTGGCTGTAGGTGCCGCAGTCGAGCACCTTGTAGCCAGCCTGCTCCAGGCGGTCGGCCAGATAGATCTTCTCGTCCGTAACGATATGGTCGCAACCGATTGCGATGGTCTTCTTCATCAGAACGTCCTTTCGTCTGAATTCACAAGTTGAGGTAGAAGTTCGAGTTCTCGGTGGCTCTCGTTAGGCCATCTTGTTGAGCATGTCGACACGGATCTGGTGACGGCCGCCGGCGTACTGCGCGCGCAGGAACTCGCGGGCGATCTTCTTGGCGACCTCGGTGCCCACAACGCCCGGGCCCATGGTGACCATGCGCGAGCCGTTGTGCTCGCGGGTCATGTAGGCGGAACGCTCGTCGGAAATGTTGGCGACGACCATGCCCTTAATCTTGACGGCGGCCATATAGGAGCCGACGCCGTACTTATCGAATGCGAAGCCCTGGGAATCCTTGTGCTCCAGCAGGTCCTTGGCAACGGCGGTCGCGGAATCGACAAAGTCCGCGGCAGGGGTCTCGGAATAGTCGACGACCTCGTGACCGTCGGCGATGAGCATCTCCTTGATGGACTCCTTCATCGACATACCGTCGGCATCGGAAGCGATTACAACCCTCATGACATCCTCCTTGAGAGATACGCAGGTGCGTAGTTTCTGTTTGGAAGTGTTGAATCGCGTTCAGGTCCGGGCATCTGAATGTGCGGTTCTTCACTGTTCATGTTTATTTGAACACATTCGAACAGTAACTGCAACAATTATTTGTTTATCTTTGTTCTTTTTTGAACAAATACCGTTCACGGATGATTGCTGACCGTTTGAGCCGGGCGCGGACGCAGCGACCATGTGTTCAACAAACAAAAGGGCGACCGAGAACGCGTCTCGGCCGCCCTTCGGCGGTATTCCCCGGTATATACAGCTGTTTTAGCTACTCGGACTGCCCGCCCTTTTTGGCGTGCTTGGAAGGAGCACTCAAGAAACGGCCCGTCAAATAGTTCGCCGGGCCGGAAATATCGATCCCCAGCAGCACGTGTCCTAGCCATAGGAACGCCACGAGCACCAGCAGCGGGATAACGCACGAGGTCACGATCATCACGATGACGCCTTCAATCAGATCGGTCACCTGCCGCACGATCTCATCGGTCATCTGCTTGGCGCCGCTGGTCACCGACGTAACAAGGCTCGATGCCCCATCAGTCAACTGCTCGAACACGTTTTTGGACTCCGTGGCCTCGGATTTTTTCTTGTTCGATTTTGAGCTGGTCTCGGCTGACTTGTCCGTGGTGTCGGCCGCGTCCGCAGCCTTTTGCTCAGCTTGCTCAATACTTACGCGATACGTTTCATCGACCTTTTGCGACACCCATACGCTCGCGGGCACGAGCGCCATGCCGATCACGGCAACCACCAGCACGCGTGTCGCCACACGGCGCAGGACAGTGCTCGTGCTCCAGCGCCCGTGAATGCCGAGCGACACCGCAAAGAGCACCAACGCAAACGGGATTAAGATGCCCAGGCCGACCGACCACAAAATGGTTAGCAGGTATTTCTCTAGGTAGAGCACGGCAAGCACGATACCAAGGTTGCCTGAAAGCTGCGCGAGCTGCTCGGCAACCGGCGTTCCCGTATCGCCCGGCAGCGCGGTAATGCCCGCAGACAGCGCCACGCACGAGGTCGTGAGCGCCAGTACGTTACCCTTCTTTTGGTCGATGACCTCGATGGTGGAGTCCCAAGTTTTGGTATCGGCGAAATGCGGACGAGCCACAAAGCCCGACAGCAGCGCCAGGACCACAAGCGCAACGATAAAGCCAATCTGCAGCTTTTTGTTTGCGCACACGACATCGGACAGGCTGGGCTGCAGCTCGGTTACCGTCGTGTGCTCGGTTATCTGGACAGGACGCCCATGAGCCATCTCGTGCGCGTCTCTTTTTTGTATTGACCCGTTATCCGGCATTTGGATACCTCCTCAGTCCGGCGTTTAATGCGAAAGGAAGTATACCCACCGAGCAAAAATCGAACGGGAGGACGAACGGAGCGCACCAAGACTGTCCCCAATGACCAGTCGTTTAAGAACGTCCCCAATGACTATCTCGGGATGAGTTGCGGTGGAATAGGGATTGTTTTGCGCCCGCCGGCCCCTATTCAGTCCCTATTTCACCGCAACTTGGAGGAGGACAGAAAAAGCCCTGTCGCGGGTGCGGCAGGGCTTTTGGAAGGGAACTTGATTGTGCGGACTCGTTAGGCGAGCTTGGCCTCGAGCTCGGCGATGCGCTTGTAGGCATCGATGGTAAAGCGGGCCTGCTTCTCCAGAATCATAGTGGTCATGAGAGTGTCCTGAGCGTGAGCCATGATGAAGGTCATCTCCATCTCGCCACCGCCGGCCTCCTGCGAAAGCAGCTTGGTCTGCGTGTCGTGGGCGCCGATAAGTGCATCGCTGGCATCCTTGTGCAGCTGTTCGGCCTTCTCAAAGTCACCCTCGCGAGCAGCATCGAGCGCTGCAAGCAGGTCGGTCTGGGCGTCACCTGCATATGCGACAATCTCGAATCCAACCATCGAGATTTCTTCTTTGGTTGCCATATTGCGTTCCTTTCACATATGAACCAATGGAGAGCATCGCGTCCGGGCATACGCGCTGCGTTGTGTATGACAGAAACAATAACATTCAAACAAAAAAGAACAGCGCAAAACGTAATTTTGAGCTATGAACGGTCACTATTCGCCCGTGAACGGTTTTTAAACCAATCTGAACAATATCGAACACAATTAGCGGCAACCCAAACAGACCCGCGCCCTAGCGTACATCGCGCACCGTATCGCCCTCGACGAGCACGCCCGGAAACAGCATGTGCTCCACACCGGGTGCAGCGCCCTCGGCGCCGGCTATCTTGTCGACCGCCCACATGCCGACGCGTTTGTTGTCAAAGCGCACCGTGGTCAGGCGACGATCGGGCACGATATCGCCCAAACTATCGTCAACACCCACCACGCTTACGTCCTGGGGCACGCGCTTCCCGCGCGACTCGAGCCCACGGATGCAGCCATATGCCATGGCATCGTTGGAAGCATAAATGGCCGTACAGGTCGGATCGTCCGCCAGAGCCTGACCGGCAGCATATCCACTCTGCGCTGTCCAGTCGCCGCGCACGAGCTGCGGTGGCTCGATGCCATGCGCACGCAATGTCTCGCGCCAGCCTTCCTCGCGCCGCATGCCCGAAAGCGAGCGCTCGGGACACGAGATGAAGCGCACGGTCTTGTGCCCCTGCCCCAGCAAGTACTCGACCACTTGGCGCGAGCAATCGAACTGGTCGTTATCGACCGTTGAACAGAGCGGGTGCTCCAGCATGGTAACGAGCACCGTCTGCATACCGGGCAGCGGCTCAAAGGTGCCAAAGTCCGCCGGCATGCGGTTCATAATCACAACCATGCCGTCCACCGGCAGTGCGCTCATGCGCGACGATGCGCCCTCGAGGGTATACGGATGCCCATCTACTTTAGTGAGGGTGATGGCGTAGCCGTGTTTGTCGGCGGCGGCGGCAAAGCCCTCCATACGGTCGAGGTTGCCGGTGCCAGTAATGTTGAACATGGCGACGCCGACGGTCTTGAACTTGCCGCGACGCAGCGACCGGCCGGCAAAGTTAGGACGATAGCCAAGCTCGCGCATGGCGGCACGCACGCGCTCCTTGGTCTCGGGGCGCACGCTGGGCGAATCGTGCACCGTACGCGAGACTGTCTGCTCCGAAACGCCCGCGAGACGCGCCACATCCTTAACGGAAACCGATTTTTTAACAGCGGCCATAGGTCGATCTTTCTATGTCGACGATGCCATTGGTGGCACCCTACGCAGTCATTTTTAACGCCTTCAAGTATATCCAACGCCTCCCCCACCATACGCTCACCACCCAAAACCTACCGTTCACCGACATTTTTGCTTCCCCAAACGGCTTTTGGCTCCCAAATGTTAACGTTGCCATTGCGCAAACACAGACCCACCGGGCGGCTCAAACGTTTACGCATAAGGAATCGACGGTTCGCAGGCACAGGAACCACCGGTTCGCGTCTTTTTTTGTGTCGCAAAATGGCAACGTCAACATTTTGGCAACCGAACGCCAAAAGCTACCATCGTTGCTAACCCACCGACTCTTAGGAGCATTGCATGGAGCAACTCATCGCCACCATCGAAAAAGGCCAGCCCTTTTTCAACGCGATCGCCCGCAACAAGTACCTCAAGGCGATTCGCGACGGCTTTATCTCCGTCATCCCCATCATCATCTTCTCGTCCATCTTCTGCCTGGTAGCCTCGGTCCCCAACATCTGGGGTTTCTACTGGCCCGATGACATCAACAACGCCCTGTGGAAATGCTACAACTACTCCATGGGCATCCTGGCCATCGCCTGCGCCGCCACCACGGCCAAGCACTTCGCCGACGCCCAGAACCGCGATCTACCCAAGAACAACCAGATCAACTTCATCTCGTGCATGTGTGCGGCCATCATCGGCTTCTTGCTCCTTTCGAGCGACACCATCGCCACGGACGCCGCCAGCGGCTTCAACACCACCTACCTTGGTTCCAAAGGCCTGCTGACCGCCTTTATCGCTGCGTTTGTGACCGGCATCATCTACAAGTTCTTCATTAAGCGCAACATCACCGTCAAGATGCCCGAGCAGGTTCCGCCCAACATCTCGCAGACCTTCAAGGACATCATCCCCTTCTCCGTCTGCATCACCGTCTTTTGGGTTTTTGACATCGTCTTCCGCGCTGCTTTTGGCTTCTGCTTTGCCCAGGGTGTCATCCAGGTGTTCCAGCCCCTGTTCACCGCTGCCGATGGCTACATCGGCCTCGCTGTGATCTACGGCGCCATGAGCCTGTTCTGGTTCGTCGGCGTCCACGGCCCCTCGATCGTCGAGCCCGCCATCGCCGCCGCTCTCGTTGCCAACATGACCGACAACCTGGCCGCGTTCCAGGCTGGCCAGCACGCTTCCGCTGTCCTGACCCAGGGTGCCCAGTACTTCGTCGTCTGCATGGGCGGCACCGGCGCCACGCTCGTCCTGGTCTTTATGTTCTGCTTCCTGGCCAAGTCCCAGGAGATGCGCGCCGTCGGTAAGGCCGCTATCGTTCCCGTGTGCTTTGCCGTCAACGAGCCGCTGCTGTTCGCCGCACCCATCGTGCTCAACCCCGTCTTCTTTGTCCCGTTTGTCTTTGCCCCGATCGCCAACATCTGGATCCTCAAGATCTTTATCGACTTCTTGGGCATGAACGGCTTTATGTACACCCTGCCCTGGACCGTCCCCGGCCCCATCGGTACCATCATGGGCCTGGGCTTCCAGCCGCTCGCCTTTGTGATGCTCGCCCTTATCCTGGTCGTCGACTTCGTTCTGTACTACCCGTTCTTCCGTGCCTATGACGCCCAGAAGTGCGCCGAGGAGGCCGAGATCTCCCAAGAGGAGCTCGCCGCCAAGAACGCCGAGAAGGCCGCCAAGCTCAACGATGCCTTCCAGGGCAAGGCTGACGCCAAGAGCGTTGCCGCCGGCGCTGCCGCCGAGGCCGTGAAGGCCGACTCCCCCGCCGCTTCTGCAGCACCCGCTGCCGAGGCAACGACCGCCAGCGACCTCAACGGCAAGCGCGTGCTCGTGCTCTGCCAGGGCGGCGGAACCTCGGGCCTGCTCGCCAACGCACTGGCCAAGGCTGCCAAGGAGCGCGGCATCAATCTTGAGACCGCTGCCGAGGCATATGGTAACCATGTCGACATGCTCCCCGACTTTGACCTGGTCGTCCTGGCCCCGCAGGCCGCCAGCTACCTGGCCGACCTGCAGAAGGACTGCGAACGCGTGGGCAACAAGTGCGTCGCCTGCCGTGGCAAGCAGTACATCGAGCTCTCCCAGAACGGCGATAAGTCTCTCGCCTTCGTCTCCGAGCAACTCTCGAAGTAAGTAACGCTCAGGGCCAGCCGACCATCCAAGACCGGCTGGCCCTTCGATTTAGACGATTGGATCATCATGTCCGTTAACCCTGCTAGCGTCACCAACCCGCCTACGCAGTTTCCCGAGGACTTTGTCTTTGGCGGCGCCACCGCTGCCTACCAGGTAGAGGGCGAGACCCGCACCCACGGTAAGGGCAAGGTTGCCTGGGACGACTTCCTGGAGGCCCAGGGGCGCTTTTCCCCCGATCCCGCTTCGGACTTCTACAACCAGTACCCCGTCGACTTGGAGCTGTGCGAAGAGTTTGGCATCAACGGCATTCGCCTCTCCATCGCCTGGAGCCGCATCTTCCCCAACGGTACCGGCGAAATCAACCCCGAGGGCGTCCAGTTCTACCACGATCTCTTCGCCGAGTGCCATAAGCACCATGTTGAGCCGTTCGTCACGCTGCATCACTTTGACACGCCGCTTCCTCTCTTTGAGAAGGGCGACTTCCTCAACCGCGAGACCATCGACGCCTTTGTGGACTTTGCCACCTTCTGCTTTAAGGAGTACGCCGACCAGGTGACCTACTGGTTCACCTTTAACGAGATCTGGGCCGACGCCTCCAACACCTACATCGAGGGCACCTTCCCCGGTGGCGTCAAGGCGCATCTTGCCGAGGCCTTCCAGTGCGAGCACAACATGATGCTCGCCCACGCCAAGGCAGTGCTGGCCTTCCACAACGGCGGCTTTAAGGGCAAGATTGGCGTCATTCAGTCGCTGGAGTTTAAGTATCCGCTCAACGAGAACGACCCCGCCGACATCAAAGCCGCCAACAACGAGCACGTGCTGCAAAACCAGTTCTTGCTCGACGCCACCTTCCGCGGCGACTACGCGCCCGACACCCTCGAGTGCGCCAACCGCCTGGCCGCCGTCTCGGGCGGCACCATCGAGATCTTGGACGAGGATCTGGATATCATGCGCGAGGCCGCGCTCTACAACGACTACCTGGGCGTTAACAACTACCAGTGCCGCTTCTTGAAGGCCTACGATGGCGAAAACGACCTGCACCACAACGGTACGGGAGAGAAGGGCACCGGCCGCTGGCGCGTTAAGGGCATTGGCGAGCATGTGAACAAGCCTGGCATCCCCACCACCGACTGGGACTGGATCATCTATCCCGAGGGCCTGTTCGATCTGCTCGTCTACATTAAGCAGCGCTACCCCAACTACAAGCAGATCTTCATCACCGAGAACGGCATGGGCTACAAGGACCCCTACAAGGACGGTTTTGTGGACGACCAGCCGCGCATCGACTACATCGAGCAGCACCTGCGTTGGCTGCTCAAGGCCATGGAGGTGGGCGTCAACGTGGGCGGCTACTTCCTGTGGAGCCTGCAGGATCAGTTCTCCTGGACCAATGGCTACAACAAGCGTTACGGCTTCTTTTACGTTGACTTTGAAACCCAGAAGCGCACGCCCAAGGCAAGCGCCTACTGGTACAAGCACGTGGCGCAGACCCGTCGTCTGGACTAGTGGCTGGCGGGGTTGCCCGCTCACACAACCTGTCCCCATTTCTCAGCCGGGGGCGGCACGTCACACGGCGCGCCGCCCCCCGGTCTTTTTGTTTTTGGGCTGGTCGGGAGCCGTTTGTCTCGATCTGTAACATCTAGCCGAGTTTTTTGGTCCTAGCTGTTACAGATTGAGACGAACAGGATTGCTCTTTCCGAAGAATCTAAATCTGTAACACGTAGCCCGCTTTTGACCGTCTACCTGTTACAAATCGAGACAAACGGAGTAGGACCTAACCCCGTATGTCCCTAACAGTCGAGCGTTCGACCAGCGTACTCGGCACATGAATCGCCTCGATAGACGAGCTCTCTCCAATCGCCGCCTCAAACGCAAGCTTACCGACACCGCGCAAATCAAATCGCAGCGTCGTCAGCCGATTGTGAGGAACAAGTCCCTCGAGTGCGTCGTCGATACCAACCACGCTCACGTCGTCGGGCACGGACAGGCCCGCGTTCTCGAGCGCGGCGATAACGCCCAGCGCCATCTGGTCATTTGCCGCAAGCACGGCAGTCGGCGCCTGCGACCCGCCGGCAAGCACCTCGGCCGCAATCCGCTCGCCCATGGCGTACCCACTGTCCGCACTCCAATCGCCACGCAGCATCGGAGCGGCATCGACATGAGCACGACCCAGCGTATCGCGCCAACCGGCCTCACGAAAACGCGAGGAAATCGAGTTTTCCGGACCCGCCACAAACCGCATATTCGAGTGACCATGTTCCAGCAGATAATTGGTCAACAGCTCGCACGAACCATACTGGTCGGAGTCGATCGTCGTGCAGCGCGGATGCGCATACATGGACAGGATGACCGTTCGCACTCCCGGCTGGGGAACAAACTCCTCAAAATCGGGAGCCATGCGGTTCATGTTGAGAATCATGCCGTCGACGGGTCGCTCGACCATGCGGCGCGAGGCATCGGCAAGTGTATAGGGCTTGTCGCCGCCCATCTCGATCATAGTGACGGCAAAATCGTGCTCGCGCGCCGCTTGCATGATACCCTCGAGCGTCGCCAGGTTACCGACACGTGTGATGTTGTACATGCACAGGCCAATAGAACGATACGACCCGCCGCGCAACGCCGCTCCAGCAAAATTGGGACGAAAGCCCAGCTCTTCCATGGCGGCCAGCACACGCTTGCGCGTCTTTTCCGTCACGTTGGGCATACCGTTGACCACGCGAGACACAGTCTGGCGGCTCACGCCAGCGAGCGCCGCAACCTCTGCCGCGCTCGCCGAATGACCATTCCTTGTCTGCTGAGCCATGCCTTCCACGCTAACCTGCTTCCCAACTATTCCCCGCGCCCATGGCGCATCGTACATACATCGATAACGTGCTCATGATACCCGAGCCATATACCACAACATGAAAACTTCTGTCAATCAAAACCGCTTACCGAACAAATACAACCGTTCGCGGCTGTTTGAAGTTGTTTTGTTTCTATACATCCCAGCCGGATGTTAACGTGCTCATTGTCAAATGTTCACGTGCTCATTTTGGTTCTAATCATTTTAAGATAGTGTTTATCGGACTTTTTCACCGCTGAACGCTAACCAGGGAGCCTCCTGAGCGCAAACGCACAATATCGAACAGCGAGACGAGAGGGTGTATGCATATGTCTTTGCTAAACCGCGTACAGCAGCTGCCGAAGGGCTTTGTTTGGGGCGCCGCAACCGCCGCGTACCAAACGGAAGGTTCCACGAAGGTGGCAGGCAAGGGTAAGACCATGTGGGACGATTACCTTGTCGCCCAGGGTCGCTTTTTGCCCGACCCGGCCAGTGATTTCTACAACCGCTACGAGGAGGATATCCGCCTTTCTGCCGAGCATGGACTCAACGCCATCCGTGTGTCCATCGCCTGGACCCGCATCTTCCCCAACGGCGACGATGCCGAGCCCCTCGCCGAGGGCGTTAAGCACTACCACGAGCTGTTCGCCTGCTGCAAAAAGTATGGCGTCGAGCCCTATGTGTCCCTGCATCACTTTGACTCCCCCGCCGCCCTGTTCAACCAGGGCGACTGGCTCAACCGCAAGACCGTCGACGCCTATGTGCGCTATGCCGAGTTCTGCTTCCGCGAGTTCCGCGAGGTCAAGAATTGGTTCACCATCAACGAGCTCATCAGCCTCTCGCACTCCCAATACATCCAAGGCAACTTCCCGCCCAACCATCACTTTGATGTGACGAGCGGCATCCAGAGCCAGCACAACGAGCTCGTTGCCCACGCCCGCGCCGTCAACCTGTATAAGGATCTTGACGAGACCGAGCACCTGGGCGGACGCATTGGCATGGTCAACGTCCTGACGCCGGCATATCCTGCCACAGACTCGCCCGCCGACCAGCACGCCGCCGACCTGTACAACGCCTTCTACACCGACTTCATCATGGACGGCGCCTTCCTGGGTCACTACTCCGCGCGCACCCTCTCACTCATCAACGAGATTCTGCGTGCCAACAACGCCACGCTTACGGTTGAGGACAGCGACATGGAGGAGCTCGCCAAGGCGGCGCCCCGCAACGATATGTTCGGCCTCAACTACTATCAGTCGGCGTTTATCGCCGCCTACGATGGCGAGTCCACCAACAGCTTTAACGGCACCGGAGACAAGGGCACCTCGTGCTTTAAGTTTAAGGGCGTCGGGCAGCAGGTCGATATGCCGGGTATCCCCACCACCGACTGGGATTGGCTCATCTACCCGCAAGGCCTCTACGACACGCTCAAGCACATCAGCGCCACCTATCCCAACCTCCCCGTCATCTATATCACCGAAAACGGCCTGGGCCACAAGGACCCCGAGCCCGACGCAAACGGCATCGTCGCCGATCCCGAGCGCATCGACTTTGTCGACCAGCACATGGAGAAGGTGCTCCGGGCGCGCGCCGAGGGCGTCGACGTCCAGGGCTACTTTATCTGGAGCCTGCAGGACCAGTTCTCGTGGGCCAACGGCTATAACAAGCGCTACGGCCTGTTCTACATCGACTTCGACACGCAAAAACGCTACATCAAGCAGTCGGCACTCTGGTACAAGGAGCTCGCCGACACTATGGCGGACGCGCAGTAGCGCATCGCCTCGCTTTCCCCCGAGAGGGGAGCGGCCCTATGCGATACAAACCCAGCCGCTCCCCTCTCTCCCCCTGGGACCGACCCCGCCTGCACCCGGGCTTTTAGCAAGCGGGAGACCATATAGGTTTTCAACGTCCATGCCATTAAGATTTCATGCAAAGAGGAGCGTGAACTATGGAATCGATCGTTAAGTTCTTGGAGAAAGGTCAGCCGTACTTCGACAAGGTCTCTAAGAACATCTACCTTCAGGCCATTAAAGACGGCTTTTTGGCAGCAATGCCCATCATCCTGTCTTCTTCTGTCTTCCTGCTTATTTCGACCCTGCCGGGCGTTGTCGCCACGGTCGGCGGCTTTACGCTGCCCGACTGGTGGAACGTCGACGTCGTGAACTTCTGCAACAAGGTTTACAACTTCACGATGGGCGTCGTGGGCATCATGGTCGCCGGCACCACCGCAAGCGCGCTGACCGGCTCCAAGAACCGCCGCATGCCTGCCGGCAAGGCCATCAACGCCACGAGCACCATGGTCGCCGCCATGTGCGCTATGCTCATCTTGGCCGTTACCCAGACGAGTGCCAAGATCGACGGCGCCGATGTCTCGGTGTTCTTTACCGACAACATGGGCACCAAGGGCCTACTGAGCTCCTTTGTCGCCGCATTTGCCACGGTCAACATCTATGCCTTCTGCATTAAGCGAGACATCACCATCAAGCTGCCCAAAGAAGTCCCCGGCGCCATCGCCCAGAACTTCCGCGACATCTTCGCCTTCAGCTTCTCCATCCTGTTTGTCGCCGTCATCGACGTTATCTGCCGCACCTGCTTGGCCGTCCCGTTTGCCAACGTCATCTCCACGCTGGTGAGCCCGCTGTTCGCCGCTGCCGATTCCTACGCCGGCCTCGCCCTCATCTGGTTCATGATCCCGCTGTTCTGGTTCATGGGCATCCACGGCCCCTCGGTCGTTAAGCCTGCCCTCAACGCCGCGCTGTTTGGCAACATCACCACCAACCTCGCCACGCTGCAGGCCGGCGGTCACCCCGCCCTCGCCCTGACCGAGAACTTCGGTAACTACATCGGCGAACTCGGCGGCACCGGCGCCACGTTCATTGTCCCGATCATCTTCCTGCTCTTTATGCGCTCCAAGCAGCTCAAGGCCGTCGGCAAAGCCTCTGTCGTACCCGTGATGTTCGCCGTCAACGAACCGCTGCTGTTCGCCGCGCCCATCATCCTCAACCCGTACTTCCTGATCCCGTTCCTGTTTGCCCCCGTGGCCAACGTCCTCATTGGTAAGTTCTTCATCGACTTTTTGGGCATGAACGGCTTTATCTATGCCATGCCGTGGGCACTCCCCGGACCGATCGGCACCTTCATCGACACCAACTTCCAGCCGATCTCTCTGGTCCTGGTTGTCGTCCTGCTGGTCGTTGACTTCTTAATCTACTACCCGTTCTGCAAGGCCTACGACAACGTCCTGTGCAAGCAGGAGGCCGAGACCCTGGCCGAAGAAGAGGCCGAGGAGACCAAGGCCGTCAAGACCGCTGCCGCCCCCGCCGTTGAGGCTCCTGTTGTCGAGACCGCTTCTGCCACTGAGGCCTCCGCAGCTCCGTCCGCCCTTAAGGGCAAGGATCTGAGGGTTCTGGTTCTGTGCGCTGGCGCCGGCACCTCTGCACTGCTCGCCAACGCGCTTAAGGAAGGCGCCGACGAGCTGGGCATCGACATTACCGCCAACGCCGGTGCCTACGGCAGCCACTACGCCATCATGGACCAGTACAACGTCATCGTCCTGGCTCCGCAGGTTCGCACCTATTACAACGAGATGAAGGCCGACACCGACCGCCTGGGCATCACGCTGCTGTCGCCCAAGGGCAAACAGTACATCGACCTCACTAAGGATCCCAAGGGTGCCGTCGCCTGGATCGAGGAAAACCTCGAGGCATAAGACGCTGACGCCACCTGCCGCTCGCAGAAAAAAATGGCCCGTGCATCGATGCGTGATGCGCGGGCCATTTTGTTTAGACCGCACCCGTCCTCCTGTTCATCTTAATCTGTAACATCTAGCCGAGTTTTTGGGTCCCAGCTGTTACAGATCGAGGTGAACGCACAGGCCAAGCCAAAAATCTCAATCTGTAACATGTAGACCGCTTTTGACCGCTTAGATGTTACAGATCGAGACAAACAGATGGGTCAATCCAATCAATCTAGATCTGTAACACCTGGCTGGTCATTTCACTCCTAACTGTTACAGATCGAGACAAAGATGATGGCTGGGTAGACAAAATCTCAATCTATAACACCTAGTCGAGTTTTCGGGTCCCACCTGTTACAGATTTAGACGAGCAGGCCGAGCACGTCTACGCCCGCAGATCCCTTACGCTGGAACGCTCGACCAACACGCCCGAGACGAGCGTACGACTTCTGGAGCTCGGGGCTTCCAGACCTGCGACGACCTCGTTAAGCGCACGGATGCCCAGTTCGCGGTGGCGAAACTTCACCGACGTCAGAATCGAGTTGGGAATTGTCTTGTAAAGCTCGTCATCAAAGCCGATCACGGACACGTCGTCGGGCACACTGAGCCCTTTGTCACGTAGAGCCATCATCACGCCGTTTGCCATGCAGTCGTTAGCAGCGAGGACCGCCGTGCAATCGGGCTTATCGGCAAGCACAAGGCCCGCGGCATAGCCACTATCCGCATTCCAATCGCCTTGCAGAGGCTCGGGCGGCTCAATGCCACGCGCCTCGAGTGCCGCACGCCAACCTTTCATACGGCACTGGCTCGACAGCGACTCTTTTTTACCAGAGACGAAGTACACGTTCTTGTGCCCGCGATTCAAGAAGTACTCGCACGCCATGCGCGCACCACCCTCTTGATCGTCACTGACGGTAGAGCAGGTAGGATGCTCCATCGGCGTGATAATCACCGTCTTGAGGTCTTTCGGAGCCTCAAAGGTATCAAAGTCATCGACCATCTGACGCAGGTTGAAGATCATGCCATCAACAGGCAGCTGCGACATCCTACGCGCCGCATCGGCAAGGGTCATCTTCTCCCCCGCCCGCTTCTTAATCATCGTAAGCGCAAAACCGCGTTCTTCGGCGGCATCGGCGATACCGTCAATCATGTCCACAGCGCCTCCCGACAAGTGGAACATCACCACGCCGATGCACCCGTAACGGCCCAACTTGAGTGAACGCGCGGCAAAGTTGGCTCGAAACCCGAGCGCCTCCATTGCCGAATGGACCTTATCGCGTGTCGACTCTCGCACGCTATCGGGCTCGTTGATCACGCGCGACACCGTCTTGAGAGAAACACCAGCGGCAATCGCCACATCATTCATTGAGACATTTTTCTTGTCCATCGTTGCCACTGCTTCTCCAGTCGGTTTTACATCGCTTGTTTTTGCGTTCTAGCATACACTACCTGCCTGACTGATAAATCAACCGTTTACCGGACAATATCGACCACTCACCCGTATATCCTTGTTGCTCTTCCAAAAATGTCTTACGTTGTCATTAACGAAATGACAACGTTGTCATTTCGCAATGCCTTCCTTAAACAGGAAGGTTTCCGGGCAGTCCTGACCATCCATCGACGACCAGTTCCATCCACATGCATCGCGCATCAAGTAGCAAAGGAGCTCTATGGACGCCATCGTAAAGATGCTCGAAAAGCATC
>CABUWA010000028.1 GCA_902495085.1 uncultured Collinsella sp.
TCAAACGCATGTATGTTGGAAATCTCATTCATAGCATCTTAGGATAGCGCCCCTGCCACGTACCCGTCCGCATGTGCGATAATGTCGAACGATATGCACGAATTGACCACCGCGTCGCCAGGCCTTGCGCCCGGCCGCGCTCCCACCATATGCGAAGGAGTCCCATGGCATCCAAATACTCCATGAACGACCGTCCCAGCTGGCCTCGCCGCGCCATCGTTACCGCCGGCGAGCCCTACGGCAACAAGGGCCTTCACTTTGGCCACGTTGGCGGCGTCTTTGTCCCTGCCGACTTCTTCGCCCGCTTCCTGCGCGACCGTCTGGGCCGCGAGAACGTCATCTTCACCTCGGGCACCGACTGCTACGGCTCGCCCATCATGGAGAGCTACCGCAAGCTCAAGGAAAACGAAGGCTACGATAAGTCCATCGGCGAGTATGTCGAGTCCAATCACTCCCGCCAGGCCGCGACCCTCAACAACTACAACATCAGCTGCGACATCTACGGTGGCTCGGGCCTTGAGCCGGCGGCCCAGATCCACAACGAGGTGACCGCCGAGATTATCAAGCGCCTGCACGAGCAGGGCACCATCTCCAAGCGCTCCACGCTGCAGTTCTACGATGCCAAGGCCGGCACGTTCCTCAACGGCCGTCAGGTGATCGGCCGCTGCCCCATCCAGGGCTGCAAGTCCGAGAAAGCCTACGCCGACGAGTGCGATCTGGGTCACCAGTTTGAGCCCGAGGAGCTCATCGCGCCCAAGAGCCAGCTCACCGGCGAGGTGCCCGAGCTGCGCCCGGTCGACAACCTCTACTTTGACCTGCCGGCCTACCTCGACTTTATGAAGACCTATACCGCCAAGCTCGCCCAGAACCCGCAGGTTCGCTCCGTGGTCTCCAAGACTATGGAGGAGTGGCTGCTACCGGCCCAGCTCTACATCCAGAACAAGTTCCGCGAGGCCTTCGATGCCGTCGAGGATCAGCTTCCTGAACACACCGTGCTGGAGCCCGAGGGCAACAAGAGCAGCTTTACCGTCACCTTCCCCAGCTGGAAGGAGCGCGACGATGCCCACGCAGTGCTCGCCAACGGCGGCGTGCGCTTCCGCAGCGGCAAGGCGCTCGTGCCCTTCCGCATCACCGGCAACATCGACTGGGGCGTTCCGGTGCCCGAGGTCGACGGCGTGAACGACGTCACCTGCTGGTGCTGGCCCGAGAGCCTGTGGGCGCCCATCAGCTACACCCGCACCGTGCTTGCACGCGATGCCAAGGCCGCCGGCGTGACCGAGGGTGTCGCCGCCCAGGATGCCGCCCTCATGGGCGAGCCCGCCGCCGACTCCACGCAGGTGCCCGCGCCCACCTACCAGCACAGCTCGCTCGACTGGCGCGACTGGTGGTGCTCTGACGACGCTCAGATTTACCAGTTCATCGGTCAGGACAACATCTATTTCTACTGCATCGCGCAGACCGCCATGTGGGAGGCCCTGGGTTGGGACCTTACGCAGAGCACCGTCAGCGCCTGCTACCACCTGCTCTACATGGGCAAAAAGGCCAGCTCGTCCTCGCAGACGCCTCCCCCGCCGGCAGACGACCTGCTCAACCACTACACCTGCGAGCAGATGCGCGCGCATTGGCTGTCGCTCGGCCTGTCCGAGAAGCCGGTGAGCTTTAGCCCCAAGGCATATGACACGCGCGTGACTGGCAAGGACAAGGACGGCAACGAGGTGCACGCCTGCGACGACAAGCGCGTCATCGATCCGGCCCTTAAGGAGAGCGCGCTGCTGACCGGCGTGTTCAACCGCCTGGCCCGCAGCTGCTTCTACGGCGTCGCCGTCAAGGAAGGCGACGAGAGTCCCTATCGCAACGGCTGCATCCCCGCCGGCGCGGCCTCTGCCGCCGTGGTCGAGGCCGCCGAGCAGGCTGCCCTTGCCTTTGAGCAGGCCATGTACAAGTTCGAGACGCACCGTGCGCTTGCCGTGTGCGACGACTACCTGCGCGCCGCCAACAAGCGCTGGAGTGACGCCTCCAAGGCCGCCAACAAGCTCGAGGGTGAGCCAGCCAACGCCGCCATGACGCAGGCCCTCGTCGACGCCTTTATCGATCTGCGCGTGGCGACCGTGCTCATGCACGGTATTGTGCCGGCCGGCTGCGAGCTCATCTGCGAATACTTCGACGTCGATCCGGTCGCCTTCTTTAGCTGGGATAACATCTTTGCCTCCACGGACGAGTTTGTGGAGAGCCTGGGCGAGAAGCCCGGCGAGCACCGCGTGAAGCCGCTGCCCCCGCGCTTCGACTTCTTCAGCAAGCACGAGAGCCAGTACTAGGCAAACGCAACGCGCCCGGGAATGATTATTCTGGGACGGGGATTAAAAAATCATTCCCGGGCGCCGCAAAGTAGTCTTTCTGGGACGGGGATTAAATGATTTTTTAATCCCCGTCCCAGAATAATCATTTAGGTGGAAGGAAAGACGGATGTCCAAGCCGCGTCGTCGTAAGCAGAAAAAGCAGGTTAAGCCCGAGCTCAAGCTCAGGCAGTTTGCTGCTACCGATCTTTCCGATCAGCTTGCCGCCCTTCCCTGCGCTGCCGACCTGCCGCGCTTTATGGTCGACACGGTCGCCGGCGCCTATGCCCCCACCGACGCCGAGCTCATGATCGAGGGCTTCGGCGCCGCGGCCACACGCCCGGTCACGCTGCGCGCCAACACGCTCAAGGCAACCGCCGAGGACATCGCTGCGGCGCTCGATGCCGCCGGCATCGCGCACCAATCCGTTACCTGGTATCCGGACGCCTTTATCCTGCCCGAGGCCCAGGTTTCCGATCTGTGGGATCTCGACATCTACCGCGACGGCAAGATCTACCTACAGAGCCTGTCGTCCATGATGCCGCCTTTGGTGTTGGGCTCCCAGGCAGGCGAGGACATCCTGGACATGTGCGCAGCCCCTGGCGGCAAGACGACGCAGATCGCCGCCCTCACCCAGGGCCAGGCGCACCTCACAGCCTGCGAGATGAGCATTCCCCGCGCCGAAAAGCTCGAGTCAAACCTCCATCGCCAGGGTGCCAAAAACGTGCCCGTCATGCGCATCGACGCACGCGAGCTCGACGAGTTCTTCCGCTTCGACCGCATCCTGCTCGACGCCCCCTGCACCGGCACGGGCACCGTCATCAGCGGCAACGAGAAAAGCCTGCGCGGCCTCACCGAGCAGTTGCTGAGCAAGTGCGCCCGCTCGCAGCGCGCGCTTCTGGACCGCGCCATGGGAGCCCTCAAGCCGGGCGGCACGCTCGTCTATTCCACTTGTTCGATCATGCCGCAGGAAAACGAAGACGCCCTGCAAGAGGCCCTCGACAAGCATATGGACTGCGAGCTCATCCCCCTCGACGGCACGCCGAGCGAAAGCGAAGCACGCCGCGCCCAGGAAGCCGGCGAGGAGCCGCGTATCGAGTGCAACGCTCTCACCGAGGCCATTGCCGCGGGTCAGGTATCGGCCATCGCCAACGGCCTGCCCGGCACGCTCACCATTCCGCCTAGCCGCGACTTTGAGGGCTTCTACATTGCCCTGATCCGAAAACGCAGCTAGCGCACGGATCCAAAACTCAACAAGCTATCTCTGTGCGCGTTTGCCCTGCTGGTCGCGATGCTGTTTAAGCATCGCGCGCTCCTTGCGTTCGGCCCTTTTGCCCTTAATGGCCGTGACCACAAAGTAGATGACCGCGGCGGCTACGATTGCGCCCACGCATAGGCCAATCGAGCCCAACATTGCCGAAAATTCCATACCGCGTCACCTCTCTTTTAAACGGGACTTTCAAGATAGCACCTCGATACCCGCCACCACAGCTCCTTCACGTTCGCCGGCCCTTCGGTCTAACGGATGGTGCGGCGGGGAAAAATCAATTCGTCAAACGATTTAGCATTCGCAATTCCGGCTACATCGCGCCGGCCGTCATCACATAGAATCGAGCTTCCATGGATACCCTCAACGATCTAAACGAGCGCGTCGACGCCTTCGTCGGCACCAGCTCCTTCGACACGCCCGCCGCGACAAACGACCAAGCTCCCATCGATGTGCCCGCCGAGGTTCACGAGGACATCGTCGCCTCGGTCGATTTCTCCGAGGTTGAGCTCGCAGACGAGTTCACCGAGCCCCAGGTAGCCGTGACCCCCAACGGACTGCTCCCCATGGAGCCGCTGCCCATCGACGGGCGTTTGCGTAAGGCGGCCCTCCGCATGCCCGACGAGATCGAGGAGGCCAGCGGCTTTACGCTCTTCGGCCGTCGTATCAAATCGCTCATTTACACCACCGATGTCGCGGTTATCCGCAACTCCAACGCCGATGCCGTCTTTGCGGTCTACCCCTTCACGCCGCAGCCCGCCATTACGCAAGCGCTGCTGACCGTCGCCGAGTGCCCGGTCTTTGTAGGCGTGGGCGGTGGCACCACCACCGGTAAGCGCTCCGTGCAGATGGCAGCCGTTTCCGAGATGCAGGGCGCGGCGGGCTGCGTGGTCAACTCCCCCGCCACCGCCGAGATGGTCGAGCACATCACCAACATCGCCGACATCCCCGTCATCGCCACGGTCGTTCGTTGCGACGACGATGCTCACGCAAAGGTGCGCGCCGGCGCCAAGATCCTCAACATCGCAGCCGGCAAGAACACGCCGCAGGTCCTGCGCGAGCTGCGCGAGCACTATCCCAACCTGCCGCTCATCGCGCCGGGCGGCAAGACGTCCGAGAGCATTCGCGAGACCATCGCCGCCGGCGCCAACGCCATCATCTGGACGCCGCCTTCGGCCCAGCAGCTACAGACCGACATGATGCAGCGTTATCGCAAGATGAAGGAAGACGCCACACCTGTCATCTCGCGCGACGATGTGCCCATTATCGACCAGGTCGCCGCCGCCGAGGTCAGTCAGGTCGAGAACATGAATCCCGACGTACCGATTCCCGACGAGGTTATCGAGCGCGTCGCTTCGATCCACGAGCGCGTCGAGGAGCATCGCGCCAACCGCGGCCTCAAGCCGTCACTGCACGGCTTCTTCTTCCGCGGAAAGAAACGTTAGCCGCAACAGCAAGGCCCGCCCCACAAACGTGAGGCGGGCCGTTTTCGTTTGAGCAATCACGCAGCGACGTGATGAGCCAAGTTAATCCACGCGCTTGTCGCCCATAAAGAAGAGCGCCACCGTACCAGGTCCGGTATGCGAGCCAATCAGAGTACCGATGTCATTGATCTCAATCTTGCCTTTAAGCTGCGGAACCTGTTCCTGAATCAGCGTCGCAACTGCCTCGGCATCCTCGCGGCACGCCGAGTGCGACATGATGCACTTACCCGAATAATCCACACCGTCCTGCACGTGTGCCATCATGGTCTTAGCCATCTCGAAAATCGCGCGCTTCTTAGTGCGAATCTTCTCACGTGGCGACAGCTTGCCGTCGCAATCGACCGTCATAAGCGGGCAAATCTTAAGCGCCGTGCCGATGATCGCACTCGCAGCCGAAATGCGACCGCCTCGTAGGTAGCTCGACAGATCGGTCGAGAAGAACCAGTGGTGCAGGTTGAGTTTGTGCTCCTCGATCCAGGCAGCCGTCTCGTCGAGTGAAGCCCCGCTATCGCGCACGTCGGCGGCATATTCTAGCAACAGGCCAAAGCCCGAAGACGCCGCCAGCGAATCGATGACGCACACCTTGCCGCCCTGGGGATAGCGATCCGCGAGCATCTGCGCCGCAACGCAGGCCGATCCATACGTGCCCGAAATACCCGACGACAACGCCAGGTGCAGCACGTCTTTACCCTCGGCAACAAACGGCTCCCAAAACTCCTCGTACTCACCCACGCTCACCTGAGACGTCTTGGGCATGGCGCCCGCCGCAATCTGGGCAAAAAACTTGTCCGGCGTAATCGACTGATACAGATCGTCCGTATAGACAACATCGTCGATCTCGTAATGAAAACACACGACAGGGATATTGCGCGACGCAAAGAACTCACGGGTTCGATCGGCGGCGGATTCACAGGTCAGGACAAAATCACTCATATGAGGCTCCTTACTCATTACTGCGCAAATTATCGCACAATGAGCCTACATACGGTACATATGTCCACTATTTACCAAATCGAACCAAAAATAGCGAACATCTTTACCACCATCGTCTCACCGACCCCACGCATAAATATCTGAGAAAACACCTTCTGTCGTCTCCACTCAACCGCCATATCTACCTCAACTAAATCGATTTACCAAACCGTTCAGCCGACAATTCAGCCGCTGGCGCAAAATCGAAACAAAAGCGGCGCATACTGATAAACGTTTGACGCTGTTTATCAGTTTTACCAGTCCCATCGGAAGGTGTTTCATGGTCGCATTCGATCGCAACCCGCAAGACTTCAAGTATCTGCGCCTGCTTTCGAGACAGTTCCCCACCGAACAATCCGCGTTTACCGAGATCATCAATCTCTCGGCCATCCTCAACCTGCCCAAAGGCACCGAGCATTTTATGAGCGACGTGCACGGCGAGTACGAAGCCTTCATGCACATCCTCAACAACTGCTCGGGCGTCGTGCGCGAACATGTCGACGAGATCTTTGGCGACACGCTCTCCTTTGACGAAAAGGGCGATCTGTGCACGCTCATCTACTACCCGCGCGAGAAGATCGAGCTGGTCCGCAGCCAGCGCGAGGACTCGCCTACCTGGTACAGGACGGTGCTTGACCAGCTCATCATGGTCGCTCGTTCGCTTTCGAGCCGCTACACGCGCTCCAAGGTGCGCAAGGCCATCCCACGCGACTACGCCTATATCATCGACGAGTTGTTGCACACGCACCCGGACGAGAACAACTATCGCGTGCGCTATCACGAGCGCATCGTTGAGTCCATCCTAGAGACCGCAAGCGCCGACGACTTTATCGAGTCGCTTGCCTCGCTCATCAAGCGCCTGGCCGTCGACCACCTGCACCTGGTGGGCGACATCTTCGACCGCGGCGGCGGCGCGGCCAAGATTATGGACCGTCTGCTCACCTACCATTCGCTCGACATCCAGTGGGGCAACCACGACCTGCTGTGGATGGGCGCTGCAGCCGGTGAGCCCGCCTGCATCGCCACGGTGTTGCGCAACAACCTACGCTACGACAACTACGAAATTCTAGAGAACGACTACGGCATCTCGCTGCGTGAGCTTGTCGCCTTTGCCGATGCCACCTACACCGCCGGTGAGTCCATCACCCCGCTGATCAAGGCCATCAACGTGCTGCTCTTTAAGCTCGAGGGCCAGATTATCCAGCGCCACCCCGAGTTCGATATGACCGACCGCTTGTTACTCGATAAGATCGACCACGACACCGGCACGGTCACGCTCGCCGACGGCAGCATGTGGCCACTCACGACCAATGACTTCCCCACCGTCGATCCAGCGGACCCCTATACGCTCACGTCTCAGGAGCAGCACATCATCGACAAGCTCGTGTCCGAGTTTGTCACCGCCGATCACCTGCATCGCCATATCGATTTCCTCTATTCCCACGGCTCGATGTACAAAGTCGCCAACGGCAACCTGCTGTTCCATGGCTGCGTGCCGCTCAACGAAGACGGCACCTTTAGCAGCATGAACTGCCTGGGCACCTGGCGCGCTGGCCGCGATTATCTCGATTTTTGCGATCACATCGCCCGCCGCGCCTGGCGCGTGGGCGACCGCGACGCCCTCGACTGGATGTGGTACCTGTGGATTGGCTTTAACTCACCCGCCAGCGGACGCCTGGTGCGTACCTTTGAGCGCGCCTATATCGTCGATACGAGCACCTGGGTCGAGCCGATGGACCCGTACTTTACGCTTACCAAGTCGCCCTCGGTCTGCGACGACATCATGCGCGAGTTTGGCGTCGCGCCCATGGCATGTTCGCCGACCGGCCACATCATCAACGGCCACACGCCCGTTAAAACCACCAAGGGCGAGCAGCCCATCCGCGCCGAGGGCAAGCTGCTGGTCATCGATGGCGGCTTCTGCCGCGCCTACCATCCCAAGACGGGTATCGCCGGCTATACGCTCATCTCGAGCTCGCGCGGCTGCCGCCTCAAGTCGCACCGGGCCTTTACGACGGTTGCCGAGGCACTCACACGCAACGTGGACATCGAAAGCGAGACCAACCGTTTTGACCAAGCAGACCGTCGCCGCATGGTGAGCGACACCGATTCTGGAGCCAAGATCCGCAGCCAGATCCAGGACCTGCGCCAGCTGCTCGATGCATATAGAAACGGTGCTATCGAGGAGCGCGCCTAGCACCGCCCGCGGGGATTGGCTAAACTTGCTGAGTTTGTCATCCCCGCGGCGCTTCGGCGCCAGCTTAAGGCAGGTACCATGCAAAAGCTCCTTGCGCAGATCATGAAATTTGGCGTCGTCGGTGTCATTGCCACGGTTATCGACTTTGGCATTATGAATCTGCTCCACTACGGTCTGGGCCTCAACATCCTAATCGCCAACACCAGCGGCTTTATCGTCTCGCTCATCTTTAACTACCTCGCAAGCATGAAGTACGTGTTTGCGCACAAGGAAGGCATGAGCCGCCGCCGCGAGTTCATCATCTTTGTCGTGCTGTCCGTAATCGGCTTGGCACTCAACGACGGTATCGTGCTGACACTCAACGCCGGCCTGGGACTCGAGGCCAATATCGCCAAGATCTGCGCCACCGCGCTTGTCATGGTCTACAACTTTGTGACCCGAAAGATCTTCCTGGAGGGCGACGAGACCAAGTAACTCGCAACCTTACAGCCTTACGATGCCCACGGACAATGCGCGCTCAGCACAGTATCGCCCGTGGGCATCGTTCGTTTACGGGCAAATATTCAACGTTTGCGGATTACCTCTTGAATATTTGGCGAGTTCGTATAGTTCTTTCCAAAGACCTTACGTTTCCCTTGCAAAAGCTCTAAAGTATCCTCTGCTCGATTCATCAACGCATTGGATGTGATTACGTGCGCAAGGCACTGGCACAACCTCATACCAAGCAGTTCCTCAAGTTCGCCGTCGTGGGTCTTATCTCCTTTGGCATCGACTGGGGCATGCTCATTGCGCTCGTCGAGCTGTTCCACCTCGACTTTTTGATGAGCACGACGGTCTCGTTTACCACGTCCGTCGTGGTTAACTACTGGCTCAGCATGAAGTACGTGTTCGACCATCGCGAGGGCATGAGCCGCAAGCGCGAGTTCACGATCTTCACCATCCTGTCGGTAATCGGTCTGGGCCTCAACGACCTGTACATGTTTGTGGGTGTCACGTTTTTGAGCATCGGCTACCAAGCCATGAAGGCCATCGCCACGTTCTTGGTCACCTGGTACAACTACTTCAGCCGCCGCTTCTTCCTCGAGGGCGCACGATCGTAGTCGATTCACTATTTGCTTGAATGTATAACCGGTTGGAATTCCCGTTCCAACCGGTTTTTTGTTTGCCGAGAGACCCGGCGGCCCAGTCCCATTCGCATGAAAAACGGGCGGCCCGGATGTTTGTCCGAACCGCCCGTCTGGCGCGCTATGTCGAGGCCTCTAGCCTGTCACGTAATACCAAACCACGTTGTCGCCGTTGGAGAGAACATAGTTGCTGCACGCCGTCATGGGCGATGTGCCGTTGACGGAGTACATCCAGCCGCTCGTGCCGCCGTGCTGTTTCTCGGCCAAACCGCCAATCGCGGAAACGTACGTGCCGTACGACGAGCCATGCGCGTTGACAGAAAGGCCCAGCGCACACAGGGCATCGTAGACAGTAGCGCCTTCGTTAAAGGTAAAGGTGCCACCAGAGGACACAGGATTGCCCACAGCGCTCGATGTGACCGAAACCGTTACCGTGACGTAGCTAGGCTGCTGCGAGCTGCCCTGGTCGCCAGTAGAGACGTTGCCGCTATCGGGGGCAGAAGATGCCCCGCTGGATGAGGAGGAAGCGCCAGGCGTAGAGCCGGCCCCGTCAGAAGAAGTCGAGTTCTGAGAAGTCGACTGATTGCCGTCGGTCTTTTTATTGCTGCTCTTCTCTCCAGACTTCTTGCCATCCTTGTCTTCGGACTTTTTGCTATCCGAGCCCTTGTTTGATTCCTTGTCCGAAGACTCGGACTCCTTCTTAGAGTCAGATTTATCCGAACCCTTAGACTCGTCGTTCGCACCATCCGAAGATTTGGAATCCTTGGAGCCAGCTTTACCCGAAGCGACGGTCGAGTCAGACCCCTTGGCGTCCTTCGCGACGACGCTCTCCCCCGTCACGGTCTGAACGATCCAGTCAATGGACCAGGCGCCGCTCTCGGAAGGATGGACGAAGCCCAGCGATATGACAATTAGCGCAACGCACGCGGCGGTCAGGACGCCAGTAAGCGCCCTCCGTCGAGGGACGGACGCCGCCGAAGCGGCGCCCTGTTGCTTTGCATCGTCGAACTGAATGAACGAGGAATTTGGTTGCTTGGGGTCAGCGTCCTTGGATTTATTGGACACAGCCCTCACCTACCGACGTTTGGTGAACACGAACACGCCGACGATGGCGAGTCCGATGACGCCGGCGGCAACGCCAACAATGGCGAGCGGATTGGTGCCAGTCTCCTGCTCGGAAGCACTAGAGGACTTCTTAGCAGTGGTCGTGGAAGCAGCACCCGTATCGGACTTGGAATCGGACTTCTTGTCGGACTTGTTGTCCTTCTTGTCAGACTTCTTCTCATCCTTCTTGTCGGACTTGTTTTCCTTGGTCTCGGCCTTGGTCGACACCGTCGTCTTGGTCACCGGCTTCTGACCCGGGGCGATAGCGCCGCCCTTCGAGCCGGAACCAGAACCCGCGCCAGCGCCAGCGCCGGAACCAGTACCGGTACCAGAACCGCTGCCGCTATTGGAACCAGCGCCGCCATTACCGCCAGGGTTAACGGCATTCTTGGTCCACTTGGCATACAGCGTCAGATCGGCCGTTACCGGCGTACTGAAGTCATACGCCTGCGTGCAAGCCTCATCGGTATACCAACCGCCGAAAGTGTAGCCATCGCGCGTCGGATCGGCCGGCTTGACCAGCTTGCCATCGGCCGTAGCAACAAACTTAGTGTCGCAAGCAGACCCGCCATTGGAATTAAAGGCAACCGTCCAAGACTCAACGGCCCCAAGCTTGAACAGCGTGCCCGAGTCATTGATGTAGTACAGGTTGCCAGATGCATCGGCAATGACCGGGGAGTCGCAGTGCTGGTAATGGCCAGCCGCATCATAAATCTGCGTCGCCTCTGCATCGCCGAGCGTATAGCGATACACGCCACCACCAGCAGAGTAGTTGACGTAATCCTTGCTATCCGCGCTGTTAACGGTGAAGTACACATAGGTCTTGCCGCCCTGAACACTCACCAACGGAGTAGCAGCAATACCGTTAAATCCGGCCGGAAGTTCTTTACCGTCAGCAGCGGTGACCATCGTGGTCTTACCGGTCTTCAGATTATAGAGAGCCAGAGCAGAGCCAGTAGCCGTCTGTCCGCCGACAATCAAGTTTTCGCCAGCCACCACCGGGGCGCTCATGTTATTCGTAAGACCCAGGTCGACCGTCTTCTGCTCGCTCAGTACGCCCTTCGCCGAAAGCGAAATCACATGGAGCTTTCCATCGTGCGTCATCTGATAGAAGGTCGAACCATTGGACGGATCGGCGACACAGTCGGCGTTCGCGAGAGCGCCGAGCTTCATGGTCGAAACGACATCGCCCGTCGTCTTATCAATGCACTTAAGCGTGCCCGCGCTCGTAGGAACAATGGTGTACTTATCCGTCAGCGCAGCGCCAGTCCAATAATAGCCCTCGGAAGCGTCAATGTTCTGCCAAGAGACTTCGCCCGTGGCAATCTTGATACGCTTAAGGGAGCCGTTGCCGTAGGTCGCGTTGTAGTTCTCATCATACGAAATATCGACCGAGCCTACATAGACGTACTCGCCGTCCGAAACGACGGTGCAGGAGCTCTGCGTCAAGTCCGTCAAACCAGGCGTCAGCCACTTGCAGATCAGCTTGTCTGCAGTAATCGCCTGGACCGCACCGCCATTGAGCGGAACAATGATAAGGCCATTGGTATAGATCGGACGAGAGGTATAGCTCACCTTGGAGGCAAGCGGCGCAGAGGCAACCTTTTTGCCCGTGGACGAATCGATCTTAATGAGCTCGTTCTCGGTCGCGATGTACACAAAACCGTTAGCGATGACAGGTTCGCTGCAGTTGGCATACTGCTGGCCAGACTCGGCCTTCCAATCGAAGGCCCACTTGAGACCGGCGGCCTGCGCAGGCGTCTTGGCATCCGTTGCGGTCGAACCGTTGCCGCTGTTGCCGTAGCCGGCCCACTCGGCATCCCAATCAGGAGTCGTCGCGCTCGGGTCCACGACAATCTTGTCGGGATCGGGCATGGCCGAATCGTCGGTGGTATAGGCAAGCGTAACCTTATCGCCGCTCTTGAGCGTAATCTGATTGGCGCAGAGTAAGGAGGGCTCTCCATTGATATACAGGTGCCAATATTTATTGGTCGCAGCATCCCAGACATACGGCTTGTGATCGAACGGCGAAGTAACGGAATTGAGGAACCAGTATGCACCACTCTGGGAGCCGTTGTACGCAACGCCCTTGGCCTTCAGAACTGCCTCAATAAGGTTCTGGGCCGTGGAGCCTTCGGGCAGAGAAACATTGCTTGCCGTGCCCCAACGCGTATTGTTCCCGTTGACATCGGGACCGATAACATCGGCGGATCCAAGCACCTGACCGGGGAGGGCATCGGCGTCAGCACCATACATAAAGGTGACGGCGTCACCCTCCTGGAGCTTGTAGGCACCGGCGCCAACGTCGGCGAACTTGCCATTTACGTAGAAGCGCCAATAGCTATTAGTCACAGCATCCCAGCCATAGGTCTTACCATCGAACGGCGAAGTTATGCCGTTGAGGAACCAGCCCCAAGACGATTCGCCGGCATCGAGAGTAAGGCCGGTCTGCTCAAGGAGATCCTTGGCAGTAGAGCCCGCCTTGAGACTCGTCTGACCCGTCGAAGCCCAAACCTGCTGCTTGCCGTCCTTGTCCTTACCGAGAACCTGAACAGAAGCATGGACAGAATCGGACGGCAACTGGTCGCCCCAGCCACCGTAGAACCACGTGACGGTATCGCCGGCATGGATGGTGACATTGTCCGCCGTATAGTCACTCGACTTGCCGTTGATGAACAGCTGCCAATAGGTCGAATAATCTTGGGGCGTACCCAGCTCAACACCGTTGTACTTAAGGCTCAGAATGAAGGAGCCCGCAGCAACGGCGTCAATGTCGTTCGCCTCGAGTGCGACCTTCGTAAGATCAAGCGCGCTCGAACCGGACGTCACCACATACTGCGCATTATCGACCCAAGTCTGAGTCTTGCCCTGGGCATCGCGACCAATGACGGTCACATTTGCGGCAACCTGGTCCTTAACGACGGGGGATGCGCTACCACCCGTAAAGGCAAACTCAATCTTCTGCCCCGGGGCGAGCTTAACGCTGCTCGCGCCAACCGAGGAAGACGCGCCGTCGACGAACAGCTGCCAGAAGGCATAAGTCGTCGGATCGTAGGCAAGTGTGCGACCATCGCTCGGGGATGTGATGCTTTCGAGGTAGAAACCGTATGCCGTGTTCGGTTCGTACTTCGCCTTGAAGCCCGTCTTCTCCTGCAGCTTAATGAAGGCATCCGCAGCCGTCGCGCCCTCGTCGAGCTTGAGCTGCGTAGGTGCCACCCAGGTCTGAGCCTTGCCGTCAGCATCGGTGCCGATAATCGAGAACGAGACCTCGACCTGCTTCTTGGCGACATCGCCGGTTTCTGTCGGGTTCTCTGTCTGAACGGCAGCCGCGGCGGCAGATCCCGCTTGGCCAGCGGATGCCGTCGAAGACTGCTCGCTCGTGGCAGGGCTCTCCCCCGTCGCCGAGCCTTCGTCGCCAGTTGCTGCCTCTGTTATGGCTGCACTAGCTGCAGGCGCGCCCTCGGAATCCGAAACCTCGGCGCCGCTCTGCTCAGCGGCACCGCCCGCAAGCGCTGCGTCCTCGCCCGGCGTCGTAGCCTGAGCCACAGCCTCGGCAATGCCCTCGGCGCCCTCGGCCCACAGCTGAGCCGGCGTGGTGCCAAAGGCCATCGCGAAGGCCAGGAATGCCACCAGGCCGCGCTTGGCTACGCCGCGTGCGATCGCGCCACGGCGATGCAGCGAGGCGCGCTCGCGCTCGTCCTCAAACATATCCATTTGTCCCCCATTGTCTGTACTTGGAGCATTGCCCAGCGGCTGCCCCACGTCATTGCGCATATTGCGCTCGAGTTCCCCCATCGGGGTCCCCTTCCCTCCAGAGCCCTATGCACACCGGCGGCATACACCGCAGCCGCATGCAAGATGGGAGGCGATCCGACTTAACCTTAACGGCTCAGGCGCGCCGTCCGATCTGCGACGCGAACATCCCGAGGCAAGAGGAATTACGGTTACTGGTACAGCCGGGGACTTGCACCCCGATTCTCCCAAACGCGCAGGAAAACCGCGCATTCGTGCGTCTCCGCACCACCATCTAGGCCATCGATTATTACCGTCGAAATGGTATCACGCAAAAGGGCCCCGCACACAGGCGAAGCCCAAGGTAAAAGCTATTGTTTGCGATAGGAAAATGCGGTGACGGTCGCAGCCTCTAGTGTTTGCCGCCGTGGCTGTTGAGCCAGATATTGCGGCCCAGCATAAGCGCCAGCACCAGCGCGCTCACGTAGCCCATAAAGCCAATGACCGGGATACCAAACACAACCGGCTCGATGCGTGCGTAGTACACCACCGACGAACCGATAAACAGGCCGGCGATAACGATAGCCATCGACATGCGGTCGATAATTCCGCCCAGCTGTCGCAGCGCCTTATCGCTGCTCATGATCTGCGTGTTCACCTTAAGCTGGCCGCGCGTGAGCATGCGCGAAGCCAAGCCCAGATACTCGGCCGCCTCGAGCGAGCCTTTTGCCGCGCGATAGCTGCTCGCGGCAAGATCGCGTCCCATATCGCGCACACGCGCATAGGTGCTTTTCTCGTTTTTAATGTGCGTTTGGATGATCTGGATCATGTTGACGTTGGGCATGTACTCGGTCAGCAAACCCTCGAGCGTCACCATGCCGCGCGCGAACATCGTCACCACGCTCGGCAGCTCAACATCGTTTTTGCGCGCCAGGTTTAGCAGCGAGGTCAAAAACTCGCCGATATCCAGATCCTTCAGGTCAAGGCCCGCAAAGTCAGCCACGATAAAGTCAAGGTCGGACAAAAACGCTGAATGATCGAGCTCGGCCGAATCGCCACGCGTCACGGCGAAGCGCATGAGCGAATCCTTGAGCTTGGGCACGTCACCCTCGGCCACGGCGAAAATCATGTCCTTGACGATACCGCGGTCGTGACTCGACATACGCCCGACCATGCCCAAGTCGATAAAGTAAACGATGCCGTCCTTGAGAATGATGTTTCCCGCATGCGGGTCGGCATGGAAAAAGCCGTCGTCGAGCACCTGCGTCGAGTAGTCCTCGACAATCGCGGCACCGATCTTTTCCAAGTCATAGCCCTCGGCCACCAAGCGTTCAGGATCGGCGATCGAAATGCCGTCGACGTAGTCCATAACCACCACGTGCTCGGTGCACAGGTCCAGATAGGATTTAGGGCACGTCACGCCATGAACGCTCTTATGGAACTCGTAGAAGTCGTTGAGGTTTTTGGCCTCGGCCAAAAAGTTGGTCTCCTCGCGAAACGAGGTCCACAACTCCTCGACTACGCCGTGCAGGTCAACGAATTGATCGGTGTTGACGAACTTGGAAACGATACGCACCACCGAGCGGATGATATCGATGTCCTGTGCCATAACCTGCTGCGCACCGGGGCGCTGCACCTTGACGGCCACGTCCTCACCCGTCACCAGACGAGCGCGGTGCACCTGCGCGAGCGATGCGCTACCAAGCGGATTGGGGTCGATCGCATCGAACATCTCCCCCAGGCGCAGGCCGTATTCTTCTTCCAGACAACTGAGTACGACCTCGTACGGCACAGGCTCCACGTCGGAGCGCAGACGACGCAGCTCGTCGCAAAAGCGTTGCGGCAGAATCTCGGACCGGTTGGCCAGAATCTGCCCCATCTTGACGAACATGGGGCCGAGTTCCTCGAGCAGGCGGCGCAAACGAACCGGCGTGAGGTTATCCCACACGCGGTACTTTTTGACCAGGCGAACAATCTGTCCGATGCGCTCGCGGCGACCCGCCGGCGTGAGCTGGTATTCCTCGTCCGGCGCCATCGCGTCGGGCTCCTCGGGGACCATATCGACAGCGCGCGGCTTCTTGCGAGCGCCCGAGACGGCGGCCTCAACCTCATCGACAACCGCCGTCTCGTCACCCAAGGGATCTAGATTGTTGTAATCGGTGGTGGAATCTGCCATCTGCGCTGCTACTCGGCCTCTTCGGCGTCCTCTGCGTCGTCGGGCTCAACGGACTCGACGGGCACCGAGGTCACGTTGTCCTCGACCGAATCGACGATGTCGCGCACATGGGCCA
>CABUWA010000029.1 GCA_902495085.1 uncultured Collinsella sp.
TAAGATGTTAATACATCAACATTTAATGCAAGCGCATTATGGACGTTCGCCGTTGATGCGTCAACAGGCAAAGAATGGGTAAACAAAGGGTCACGTATGGTGCAAATTTCGCACGTACCCAGACGCTTTGATATAGTGTTGAGAACTCTTTACGTTGGAGGATGTAACCGGCATGTCCGATTCGAGCGACAGTTCTAAGCCGCGACCCAAGACCGCGGCCGTTCCACACTACACGGTGGGCGAGGAGATCATGAACTCCGTCACCCATGGTGTCGGCTGCCTGCTGGGTATCGCCGGCCTGGTACTCCTGATCGTATTCGCTGCCCTGCGCGGCGGAGGCCCGGCCCACATGGCCGCGGCAATTGTCTATGGCGTCAGCATTATCCTCGAATATCTGGCCTCCACGCTCTATCACGCGATTCAGCCCGCCCGCGCCAAGCGCGTGTTTCGCATCATCGACCACAGCTGCATCTACCTGCTCATAGCCGGCAGCTATACGCCGTTTTGCCTCATCACGCTCGCAAACGACGGCGGCCCTATGCTGTTCTTTGCCGTGTGGGCCATCGCCATCATCGGCATCGCACTCGAGTGCTTTATGCGCGAGCGTCAACCGCACTGGGTAAGCGGCCTGGTCTACCTGCTGATGGGCTGGCTCGTCGTCTTTAAGCTGCCCGAGCTCGTGGCGCTGCTGAACCCCGTCGCGCTTGCCCTGCTCGCCGTCGGCGGCGTGTGCTATACCGTGGGCGTGCCGTTCTATATCGCCAAAAACGTGCGCTATCTGCACAGTGTTTTCCACTTGTGGGTGCTCGCCGGCAGCATCTTCCAGTTCATGGCGGTGATTCTCTTCGTAATCTAGCGATCGCGCCTGCGCCCGCGGGCCCGTTCGGGCGCCCGCCGGGTGCAACTGCCCTATCCGTCATCAACGTTTTGACCTGACGTCCCGAATCTTGGAGGTTCGAGAAACTCCCGATGGACATAACCATCTCCCTTATCACTACCCTCGTTTTGACCCTCATCAACGGCTACTTCTCTATGTCCGAGATGGCGCTCACCACGGCCAAGCGCGCCGTGCTGGAGCACGAGGCCGAGGAAGGCGACAAGCGCGCCGAGCGCGCCATTAAGCTGGCCGCCGACTCCGACCAGCTGCTGGCCACCATCCAGGTTGCCATCACGCTCGTGGGCTTCGCCTCGTCTGCCGTCGCCTCGACGAGCCTGTCCGATCCACTCGCCGCTTGGCTCACGAGCTTTGGCATCGCGCCGCTCTCCGCCATCGCGCGCGGCCTGGCGCCGGTCATCATCACCGTCGCGGTCGCCTTCGTGTCCATCGTGATTGGCGAGCTTGTGCCCAAGCGCATTGGCCTGGCCAATGCAGAAGGCGTGTCCAAGCAGGTCGTGGGGCCGCTTTCCGTGTTCCAAAAGATCGCCCGCCCGCTCGTGTGGCTGACCGGCGCTTGCTCCGATGGTCTGGCTCGCATCCTGCGCATCAAGAGCGCCGACGATCGCCAGAACGTCTCGGAGGAAGAGATCAAGTACATGGTCTCGGAGCAGGACGACCTGCTCGACGAGGAAAAGCGCATGATCCACGAGATCTTCGACCTGGGCGACACCGTTGCCCGCGAGGTTATGGTGCCGCGTGTGGACACCACCATGTGCGAGGACGACGAGACGGTCGCCGACGTGCTGTCCACCATGCGCCAGACCGGCTTCAGCCGCATCCCGGTGTACCACGAGGATCCCGACAACGTCGCGGGCATCGCGCACATCAAGGACCTGATTCAGCCCGCGCTCGACGGCAAGGGCGACCAACTCATCGCCGATTACCTACGCGACGCCACCTTCGTGCCCGACACCAAGGACATCCTGCCGCTGCTGTCCGAGATGCAGACTTCGCACGACCAGATCGTAGTGGTCGTGGACGAGTACGGCGGCACGGCCGGCATCATCACCATCGAGGACATCGTCGAGGAGATCGTTGGAGAGATTGAGGATGAATTCGACCCCGACAACAAGTACCTCACGCGCCTTTCGCGCCGCGAGTGGCTCGTCGATGGGCGTTTTTCGTGCGATGACGCGATTGAGCTTGGTTGGCCGCTCGAGGAAAGCGATGATTATGAGACCATCGCCGGCTGGATTTTGGAGCTTTGCGACTCGGTACCCGACATCGGAGAGGTGTTTGAGGTTGCGGGGTACAAGTTTAAGGTGCAGTCGATGCGTGGCCAGCGCATCTCGCTTATTCGCGTGATCGCTCCGGCCGAAACCGATAAGAAAGATTCCGAGTCTTCGGCAGAGAAGCCGGCGGCGTCGGGTGCGGGCTCTGTGGATCCGCACGATGGCGACGAGTAGGGCAAGGAAGAGTAGGGGAGAGTTATGGCAGGCCTGTTCAACATCCTTAAGGTCACCGTCAGCGAGGACAAGATCTGCGCGCATGTGCTGGTGAACCCCGGCATGCCGCTCATGACCTCGGAGGATATCGAGGCCACGGCGCGCGTGTATTACCTGGTGCCGGCGATTGCCAAGCATCTGTGTCTTGGTGATTCCGGTCGCGAGTTCCAGGACTGCATGGGCCAGACCGAACTTTGCCACCTGCTTGAGCATGTGACGGTCGAGCTTATGAACGCGACCGGTCTTGCGGGCAGCATTTCGTGCGGCCGCACCCGCGTGAGCGAGCACGACGAGCGCGTCTTTGAGATTGAGCTTTCGTGCCCCGATGATGCGCTGGCCATCGGTGCGCTGTCTTCGGCCACCTTTATGATGGACTGGGCCTACCTGCACGCCGACCAGCCGGCTCCCGACGTGGAGGGCACGGTCGCGGGCCTGCGCAACCTGGTGCTGGGCATGCGCGCCGAGGCCGAGGGCAAAGATCCGCACGAGGCCGTCGCCGCCGCGAATGGTGAGGACGTGGCAGGGGATGCCATTGAGGACGACGCCGCTGTTGGCAGTGAAGCCGCTGCCGAGCCCGTTTCCGATACGGCCGCCGAGCCTGAGTCCGAGCCTGCCGAGCCCCAGGGCGTTCCCAGCTTTGACGACGAGCCGCAGGCGGCTATTGATACCGAAGGCGCGACCGTCGAGAGCCACGAGGTCCCCGCTGCCGTCTTTGGCGGTGCGGCAACGGTTCCAGCGGGAGCTGCGCACGAGGGCAGCCTGCCGCTCGTGGACGGCTCCGGCGAGGACCCTGCCGCCACGGTGACCATGCCGGCCCTGCCGCGGGAGTAAGCTCACGCGTTTATCGCCGCCGTCTACCTGCGCTTTTACCGTACGCAGATGAGCGGGGCGGCAAGTGTTGCGCTGCGGGTATAATGGACAGCATTCAAACGGTGGGCACCGAGGTGCCCGCAGGAGAGGAATGATCATGGGAAAGACTTTCAGCTTTGTCTCCGGCGCGCTCTTTGGTGCTGCCGCCGGCGCTATCATCGGCGTTGCCCTGGCCCCGCGTTCGGGTGCCGAGACCCGCGCCATGGCTGCCGATATCGCCAACGATGCTTGGGATAACATGCGCGACACCTACGAGCACGGTGCCGAGGAGGCCCGCGCCGCGGTCAGTGACTTCGGCCCGATGGTCGACGCTAAGACCGATGACCTGCGTGCCAAGGTCGACTTGGCCCGCGAGCGCATGGACCAACTGCGCGAGCAGCTCAACGATGCCATCTCGGGTGGCAACGTGACGCCCGCCGCCGATGTCGTGGTCGAGAACGCCGTCGAGGCCGACACCGAGGCTGCGGAGCCTTCGACCGAGGCATAATGCGCACCGGGGATTTTGTCGGCATCAAGGTTTACCGCAAGCCTGCCGAGGACAAGCGCACCAAAAAGGACGGCACGCCGCGTAGCCCCAAAAAGCTCGGTAAGATTCACTTTCCGGTCTTTTCGCCGGGCGGCACGCGCGTGGTGGGTTTTATGGTTCGCCAGTCCGATATCGCGGGCATGATCGAGCGTCCCGACCGGTTTGTGGCGCTCGATGCTATCGGTGTCTACGAGGGTGCCATCGCGGTCGATGACGCCAAGGGCACCTATGATGCCGCCGCTGCCAAGCGCCTCGATATCAACCTGGACGACTGCATTATCTGGGTCGGTATGGACGTGCGCACGGAATCGGGCGATGCCGTGGGCTATTGCTCGGACGTTGAGTTCAAACCGCGTTCGGGCATTGTGCAGACGTTCTATGTGACCGCCAGCGCTGCGTCGAGCATGTTGGTGGGCGACACGCAGGTGCCGCCGACGATGCTGCGCGGCTACGATAACGGCGCGATGATCGTCTCGGATGAGGTCAAGACGCTCGGGTATTCGGGCGGTGCGGCCGCCAAGGCTGCCGAGGCGAGTGTCGTGGTGGGCGACAAGGTCAAAAAGGGTGCCAAGGTGCTCGACGACAAGGGTTCGGTTGCCGTTGACAAGGGCAGTCGCGCGCTGGGCAAGCAGCTCGGCAAGACACGCGGCATGTTCAAGGCCTTTAAGGACGAATATCAAAAGGCGAGCGGGGGCTCGTCGAAAGCTAACAAATAGCGACATACCAAACGATGGGAGGCGAGCCGGAGACATGTAACTCCGGCTCGCTGTGTTTATGGGGGAGGGCACATGCGCCAAAACGGATCTAATGTTAACGGGCGATCGAGTGCGCGCCCGACGGCGCGTCGCGACTTGGGGCAGCTGCCCAGCGGCCAGCGTCGCCGTCGCCGTAAGCCCGGCGCGATGTACCTCAACCATAGCCGTGGGTTTAGCGACCGCAGTGCACGCATCGGCAACGGGCGTTCGCCCCGCCGTTCGTCTCGCCTGCCCTACGCGCTCATCGCCGTGGGCTGCGCGTTCGTACTGTTTGTCGCCGCCGTTGTGGGCTATATCAACCGTAGCGTGGACGTCGTGCTCAACGGAGAGCAGACTGCGGTGCGCGTGGGCTCTACGCTACAGACGCTTATCGACGATCAGGAGCTGACTGACACCTATTCCGCCGGCGACCTGCTGGCGGTCGACGACAGTGTGCTCAAGCGCCATGGCGGCGAAAAGCTGTCGGTGAAGGTTGACGGCAAGCGCGTAAAGCAGGGCAAGTGGGATAGCCGCGAGCTTACCGGCGGCGAGAAGATCACGATTAAAGATGGCCGCAACGTCTACGAGAAGCACGAGGTGCAGGCTACGACCATCGAGCCCAAGCTCAAAGTCGAGGGCACGGGCGCCATCGAGTACGTGCAAACCTGGGGCGTCCAGGGTCGTTCCGAGGTGTGGGTCGGCGAACAGTCGGGTAAGACGCAGGACCGCGGCGAGGTCGTGCCCGCCACCGATTGCATCGTCGCCTGTGCCAGCGTGGCGCCCAAGGGCAATGAGAAGGTCGTGGCTCTGACGTTTGACGAGGGCCCCAGCGGCGCTACCAAACAGATTTTGCAGGTGCTCAAAGAGAAGGGCGTCACTGCAACGTTCTTCCTCTCGGGCGATAGCGTGGAGGGCGACCCCGCGACGGCCAAGGCGATTGTCGATGCCGGATGCGAGGTCGGTTCCAACAGCTACAGCGACGATTCGCTCAAGGGCGAGGACCGCGAGACGGTGCGCAAGCAAATTTCGAAGGGCACCGACGCCATCAAGTCGGCGACCGGCGTGAAGACGATGCTGCTGCGTGCCCCGTACGCCGCTTTTGACGAGCAAAACTGGATCGACTCGATGGATTTGGTGTCCGCGGTGGTCTCGTGGAATATCGATTCGGGCGATTGGCTGCTCAACGGTGCCGACGAGCAGGTCTCGACGGTGCTGGATTCGGTGACGCCGGGCAATATCGTGCTGCTCACCGATAGCGATGAGTGCTCCGAGCAGACGCTCGAGGCGCTGCCGCAGATTATCGACGGGCTTATTGCCGACGGCTACAAAATCGTGACGTTGAGCGATCTGGTCAAGACGGATACGGCGCTGAGCAAAAAGCTCACCTCGCTGACGAAGGTCACTATGCCCAAAAACGCCGTGTTCCCCCAGCTCGCCGAAAATGACGACACCACGGAATAGTCATTTAAGAACGTCCCCAATGACTATGTCACGGATGCGTTAGCGTTAGGTATGCCTGCAATGTGCAGCGCATAAACTCGGTGCCGCAGCGCGGTGCTGATGCTATAGTTACTGCGGATAATAAGGGTCAAGAGAAAGGTTACAGGTGAAATCCAAACCTCGACCATACAGTCGATGACCCCTTGCAGGTGCTTTCTGCGCATGCACGGGGTGTAAGCGCCGAGCGGCGTGCCGCCCGCGCATGCGTATACATATCCAGAAGTCCACGGAGTGCGTGCCATCACGGTCGCAGTCCGAAGGAATAATGATGGGGAGCACCATTGAATTATCTGAGTGAGATGCTCAAGTTGCCGGTCTTGGACGTCGATGGCGAAAAGCTCGGCGTAGTGAACGATTTTGGCATTGCCACCGGCGAAGTTTTTCCGCACGTGACGTCGCTTGCGTTCCGCGGTCCCGGCAAGACACCGTTTATGATCAGCTGGCGCAAATGGGTCGACCGTATCGACGAGACGGGCGTGTATCTCAATACATCTGCGACCAATATTCGCTTTTCGTATCTGCAGCCGACCGAGCTGCTGCTTGCGCGTGACGTGCTCAACAAGCAGATTGTCGACACGCAGGGCATGAAGGTCGTGCGCGTAAACGACATCAAGTTTTCCATGTCGGGCGAAAATCAGCTGCGTTTGCTGGGTGCCGAGGTGGGCGCTCGCGGCCTGCTGCGTGCGATTAGTCCCGCGCTCGAGCATGTCGTCGAGGGCTTTATGAAGCATCTGGGCAAGCCGCTTGGCGAGGACATCATCGCTTGGTCCTACATGGACCTGCTCGACCGCTCGACTAAGAACATTCAGCTTTCGGTGTCGCACAAGACGCTCGGTGAGCTGCACCCTGCCGATATTGCTGACATTATCGAGCAGCTCGACCCGCGCCTGCGCGCACAGGTATTTGCGCAGCTCGACACCGCCCAGGCCGCCGAGGCCATCTCGGAGTTCGACGATGACGAGCTTATGACCGAGATGCTCGAGGGCCTGTCCGACACGGACGCGTCGTCGATGCTGGCCATGATGGATCCGGACGACGCCGCCGACCTGATCGACGAGCTCGATTACGAGAAGGCCGAGAAACTCCTGCGCCTGATGGGCGTCAAGGAGGAGAAGGCGATTCGAAACCTGCTGGGCTATGAGGACAACACCGCCGGCCGCATCATGACCTCGGAGTTTGTCTCCCTGCCCGCCACGGCGACGGTCGGTGACGCCATTGACGCGATTCGCAAACTCGACGAAGACTTCGAGAGCGTCTACTACGTATACACCGTGGATCCGAGCGGCATGCTTACGGGCGTGCTTTCGCTGCGTACGCTGATTGTGGCCGACCGCGATGCCACGCTGGGCCAGTTGGCCTACCGCGACCTGGTCTATGTGTCGCCCGACGAGGACCAGGAAGACGTAACGGACGAGATGACCAAGTACGACCTGGTTGCCATCCCCGTCTGCGACGAGAACCGTCACATCCTTGGCATCGTGACCTTCGACGACGCCATGGACGTTATCGCCGAGGAGCACCAGGAAGACCTGCAGATCGCCGGCATCGGCTCGGGCGATAGCGCGTCCGATGACTCGACCAACGTGCTCAGCTGGTTTGTGCATCGCCAGTACTGGGTTGTCGTGTGGGGCATTGCCTCGTGCCTTATGGCAACCGTGCTGGGAACGGCACTCGGCTCCGCGCATCTGGTGGTGTTTCCCATGTGTGCCATGCCGCTCGTGCTGCTGGCGGCCTCGCGCATGGTGTCGTTCGTCAAGAACTACTTCTTGGAGTACGACGGCCACGACGACGAGCCTAAGCCCTACCTGGGATTCTTCTTCCAGAGCACCGGTATGGGCCTGATTCTGTCGCTCGTGACCTATCTGTGCGCGCAGCTGGTGCGTACCGCCGCGTTCCCCGACGCCCCCATGTTTGAGGATCAGCTCTTTACCGGCTGCTTTAATATCGCTGCCGTCATTTGCCTGGTTGGCAACATGAGCGCCGTGATTTATCTGATGGTGCTGTTCTGGCGCGACGAGCATGATCTCAACACGTCGGGCACCGCCATGAACGTCATCGCCGTCATGATCTCGTGCGTGGCGTACTGCGTCGCTGCGGTGCTGCTCACCATGTCGGTCATGGGTTAGGTGGTCGCGTGCAAAACACGAAGCAAAAGGCGAGCACCAAGCAAAAGCTGACCATTGCGGCCATCTTTGGCGCCATGGGCCCCGGTCTGTTGGCGGCGCTTTCGGGTAATGACGCCGGCGGCATCGCCACGTATTCCAGCGCCGGCGCCAGCTATGGGTACAAGATGCTCTGGATGCTTCCCATCATGACCGTGCTGCTCATCGTGACACAGGAGACCGCGGCGCGTTGCGGCTGCGTCACAGGCAAGGGCCTGGCGTCGCTCATTCGCGAGCGCTTTGGCGTGCGCAGGAGCGTGTTGGCCATGGCGGCGCTGCTGATCGCCAACACGGCCGTTACCATCTCGGAGTTTGCGGGTATCGCGAGCGGTCTGGCCCTCTTTGGCGTGCCGGCGAGCATTTCGGTGCCATTGGTGGCCCTGCTGGTTTGGATGCTTACCATGTCGGGCAGTTTCCAGCGCATCGAGAAGATTTTGCTGCTGGTGAGCTGCGTGTTCGTGACCTATATCGTTGCCGCCTTTATGGCCGGCCCCAACTGGGGCGAGGTCGCGGTCGACTTGGTCGTACCCAATATTCAAAACGACCCCAGCTATGTGTCGCTGGTAGTTGCCACGATCGGCACCACCATTGCGCCGTGGATGATTTTTTTGGCGCAGAACAACGTGGTCGATAAGAATGCGGGTGAGGACGATATCGTGCTGCAGCGCATCGATACCGTGAGCGGTTCAATTGCCGCCGACATCATCGCCGGCTTTATCATCATCACGACCGGTACAGTGCTGTTTCCGGCGGGCGTCCAGATTAGCGACGCTGCCGATGCGGCCCGCGCGCTGGAGCCCATCGCCGGTCAGTGGTCCACGGTGCTGTTCGCCTCGGGTCTGGTCGCGGCGAGCTTTTTGGCCGCTTGCGTGCTGCCGGGCGTTACGTCGAGCGCTATCTGCGAGGCATTTGGCTGGGAGCGCGGCGCCGACCGCAGCTGGGACGAGGCTCCGGTCTATCGCGGCATCATTACGGCCATCATTGGCATCTCTGCCGTGCTGGTGCTTATGCCCGGCGTCGACCTGTTCCAGATTATGATGACCTCGCAGGTCATTAACGGTGTGCTGCTGCCCGTAGTGCTGGTGTTCCAGGTGGTTATCGCTGCCGATCGCCATATTATGGGCGGCAACCGTAACGGCCGCGTGTGGAATGTACTCACGTGGGCGACCATTGGCGTGATTACGGTGCTGACGGTTGTCATGTTTGTCCTGCAAGCGATGGGCTACAGCGCTTAACGACTGCTTTTGCTTCCGAACAGGCCGCAGCGATGGGCTGCGGCCTGTTTTTTTGTCCGCTATAGGGGGTCAGCTATATACCGATGCGCAGCTATAAAGCCGCCTCTGGGGTGAATTAACAGCCCAGAGGCGGCTTCGTAAGTCGCGGGAGCGTTCCCAAGTGCCGGGTTGCAAGCGGATTTGACGGCGCGTTACTTGTCGCCGCCGAGCTTGTGCGGCTTGTAGGCGAGAGCGTTGACGAGCGCGTCGCCGGCGGACTTGACGGCTGCCGGTTGCGGATCGTTAACGTGGTCCTCGGGGTGCACGGGCAGGTCTTTCTTGACTGCATCGTGGATGAGATTGAGGTACTCGGCCACGCCGGTAGTCGACAGGTGCGTGCCGTCGCCGTCGAACAGGTCGTTGCGATTGGCGCTGTATCCGTACCAGTCGATAACGCGCACGTTCTTGTAGCGCGTGGCGGCATTTGCGATAGCCTGGTTGGTGGAACCCACCCACGGCTGCGGACTGCGTGTGTTCACAAACGCGACGATACGCTTGTCGCCGGCATCGGCCATGATGGCATCGATCTGGTCATCAGTTACCAGACCATTGGTGCCCAGTGCAAAGACCACGACCTTGCCGGCAAGGTTCTGTTGGAGATAGCCCTCAAATGTTGCGCGGCCTGCATCGAACTGGCGGCCCTTTTCGGCATCGATGTGACTGTGGGGGAACACGCCGTCAAAGGAATCGACGGTGCGCAGCGACACGGAGTCGCCGATCATCAGCAGGTCGTAGGATCCGTCGGGGAAGCCGTCGTTGTCCTTGTCGGTGTCGTCGGCTGCCTGCTGGTCTTTGGGTGCGGTATTCTTGGCTTCTTTGTTGAGGATTTCGGCACCTTCACCACTTAACGCGGAGGTCTCCGGCACAAAGATGAGGCCTCCTAGGGCAATGATCAGCACGACGCCGCAAGTGGCGCACACGGGAATATGCGCACGCACCCAGCTTGCGGGCGTGGCGGTTCCGTCGCGGAACTCGGAAACGGTGCGCCCAAAGGCGCCTTTCCTAAACGGAGTCTCGATAAAGCGATAGCAGCACTCTGCCACGGCGACCACCACAAGTACCTGCAAGATGTACTGCCACCAGGGCGTATCGTTGATGTTGGCGACCGGGTTCATAAGCAGCAGCAGCGGATAGTGCCACAGATAGATACTGTACGAGCGCTTGCCGACCCACACGAGCGGCTCGGCGGCAAGAGCGCGCGCGACCAAGCTCTGGGGCTGTACGCAGGCGGCGATGACCATGAGCGTGAGGATGGAGCACAGCAGCGTGCCTCCGCGATATTGGAAAGCGGTGTAGCCGTTGGTGAGCGCGACCATGGCCGCAAGGCCGACCAGGCCCACAACGCCCAGCACGTCGATGGACGCAGGTGAGGACCAAAAGCGTGCGAGCGCGCTCGGCTGAGCTGGGGCGGTCTCGGCTGCGGAATCGGTCTTCTCGCCATGCCCATCCTTGGCGTTCTTGTCGAGCTTACCGCGCTTGGCAGCGCTCGCTAGGCGGTCGAGTCCCAGGCGATGGGCAAGGCGAACCGGCGCTAGGTCGCGATCGGGGATAAATGCCATCCATGCACCCAACAGCAGCGAGAACACGCGGGTATCCGTGCCGTAGTACACACGGCTGGGGTCGGCGGTAGGGTTGTAGAGCACCATCATGGCAAGGGCGGATACCGCTGCGAGCCCCAGGACCACACGGCGCGTGTTGGGTTTGCTCACATGCATGGACACCATGGCAAACAGCAGTGGCGGCCAAATCAGGTAGAACTGTTCCTCGATGGCAAGCGACCAAAAGTGCGTGAGCGGCGAGGGGTCGCCCAGAGCATTGAAGTACGAGACGTTTTGGGCAATCTGCCACCAGTTGTTGAAGAACAACAGCGACGGCAGGATGTCGGGGCGCATCTTGGTGAGCATCACGTGGTTGAAGACGGTGCACAGCGCACAGGTCACCACCACGACGGTCACCACGGCGGGGACCAGGCGACGGATGCGGCGGATCCAGAAGCTCTTGAGGTCGATGCGGCCGGTCTTAGCGACTTCGTTGAGCAGCAAGCGCGTGATCAGATAGCCCGAAAGCACAAAGAAGATCGTGACGCCGAGCAGGCCGCCCTGAGCCCACGTGAGGTTAAGGTGATAGAGCACCACCGCGACGACGGCGAGCGTACGCAGGCCGTCGAGTGCAGGGATGTAGCGGGACTTGGGGCGAGCGGGCGTCTGCTCCGCGGCGGGAGTGTTGGCGCGGCCCGCGTTGTTGGCAGAAGCGCGATGGGGGCTCGCGGTGCGTCGCGGTTCGTCGGCACGGCGTTCGCCCTTCACGCGTTCGTGCGGCGCCGGCTCGTTGCCCGTGCGGCGTCGACCGCGCGAGCCCGATTGCGAGAGTTGTTCCATAAAACATCATCCAATGACGAGAATAATCATCACGCCTTCATTGTAGCTGCCTGCTCCTGTGAATGCTTGCTGCTGGCGCAAGCTCAAGCGCGCGTCCACATCAAAGTGAACTAAAGTTATAGGGGGTGCGAGAGTGCACGATCGACGGCCGACGGTGGGCATAAGGCCCGCAGATGAGGAGGTTTCCATGGCAGATCGCGGCATCGTTGCGGTGTTCGGCAGCATGAACATGGACCTTTCGGTGCGTGCGAGCGCATACCGCGTGCGGGCGAGACCGTCGGCGGCAGCGGGTTTATCACCAACGCCGGAGGCAAGGGCGCCAATCAGGCCGTAGCTGCCGCGCGTATGGGCGCGTGCACGCACATGATCGGCGCGGTCGGTCGCGACGCGTTCGGCGCGTCGCTCGTGGCGGGGCTCCAAGACGCCGGCGTGGACTGTGACTTTGTAGTGCATCGCGATGACGTGGAGACGGGAACGGCGACCATCATTCGCTGCGAGAGCGACAACCGCATCATACTGTCACCGGGCGCCAACCATGCGCTTGCGGGCGCGGACGTTGCCTGCGCGTTGAGGCGTCTGGTGGCCCATGAGCTCGACGGCGACGCCAGCGAGATTGCCCCGGCTGCCGGAAGCGTCTTTATCGCCCAGGGCGAATGTGACCTTGCGGCGACGGCCGAGGCGCTTGTTTGCGCTCACGAGCTGGGGTTCTATACGGTCTTTAATCCAGCGCCCGCCTGCGAGCTGCCTGCGGAGGTCTGGCCTGCGGTCGACCTGGTCTGTCCCAACGAGACCGAGTGCCAGGTGCTGACGGGCATTCTGCCCACGGATGATGTGAGTTGCGTCGCCGCGCTCAATGCGCTGCTCGACAAGGGCGCCGGCGCCGCGGTCATCACGCTGGGCGGTGCCGGCTCGGTTACGCTCGGCGATGGCGGTGAGCTGCTGCGCATGCCGGCACTTTCGAGTGCGGTAGTCGATACCACGGCCGCCGGCGATACGTTTATCGGCGCGTTGGTGGCGGCTCGCCTAGAGGGCTTGCCGCTCTTTGAGTGCATGGCCGCGGGCGCTCGCGCCTCGGCAGTGACGGTGTCGCG
Source organism: uncultured Collinsella sp. (assembly GCA_902495085.1). Classification (GTDB taxonomy): domain Bacteria; phylum Actinomycetota; class Coriobacteriia; order Coriobacteriales; family Coriobacteriaceae; genus Collinsella. The sequence continues at coordinate 12,918 of CABUWA010000029.1, forward strand.
CCTGGGCGCTCAGCAATCGATTCCCACGCGCGCCGAAGTTGAACATTGGTTTGGTTAAACGATAAAGACGGAGAAGCGGAGTAGAACAATGGCAATCAAGAAGCTGATCCTTGATCTGGATATGGGTGTGGACGATGCGATGGCGCTGGCCTATGCCATCGCGAGCCCCGAGGTGGAGCTCGTGGGCATCACCACGTGCTTTGGCAACGTGCGCGTCGAGCAATCGGCGCACAACTGCCTGGCGGTGCTCGATCTGCTGGGTCGCCCCGAGGTTCCGGTGTACCTGGGTGCCGACCGTCCTCTGCAGGCGACTGAGCCCTATACGCCGCCGGCGTCCACCGCGCTCATTCACGGCAAGAACGGCATCGGCGGCGCGAGCGTGCCCGCGTCGCCCTACGAGCCGGTGGGGGCGACCTCGGCCGACGGCAACGCTGCGGTCGATTATCTGATCGATGCCGCGCGCACCTATGGTCCCGATCTGGTCTACGTAGCGACTGGCCCGCTCTCCAACCTGGCGCTCGCCCTGGAGCGCGATGCGGCGGCGATGATGTCCATCGGCCGCGTGGTCGTGATGGGCGGCGCCCTTACCGTGCCCGGTAACGTGAGCGCGGGCGCCGAGGCCAACATGGCGAGCGACCCCGAGGCAGCCGACGCGGTGCTGCGCTCGGGCCGTAAGCTCACCATGGTGGGTCTGGACGTGACGCATCGCGTGGTGCTCACACGCCGCGACATTGCCGGCTGGACGGGCTCGGGCACCATGGCGGGCTGCGCATTTGCGAGCATGGTCGAGCACTACATTGGCTCGTACGAGATGAACGCACCCTACCTGGGTGGTTGTGCGCTGCACGATCCGCTGGCCGTTGCCGTGGCGGTCGACCCCACGCTCGTAGGTGCGCTCGGCTGCAACCTGCGTGTTGATCTGCTGGGCGAGTACCGCGGTCGCACCATCTGCGATGAGCGTCGCCTGTCCGATCCGGACAAGAGCGCGCTTGTGGCACTGACCGTGGATGCTCCGCGCTTCCTGTCCGAGTTCAAGACGCGTATGGCCCGTGTCCTTGGCTAAGTTGTCTTTTTGGGACGGGGCTTTTTTGACTGGTATGATTGGTGTGACCATTCGAACCAGCTAAAAGAGCCCCGTCCCAATTTGACTATCGAGAGGATCTGCCATGGAGCGCATCGCGAGCTTTTCCGTTGACCATCTGCTGCTTGAGCCCGGCGTGTACGTGAGCCGCATCGACCGCGATCCGGCGACCGGCGCCGCCGTTACCACCTTTGACCTGCGCCTGACCACGCCCAATAAGGAGCCGGTCATGAACACGGCCGAGTGCCACACCATCGAGCACCTGGGCGCGACGTTCCTTCGCAATCATGCCGAGTGGTCGAGCCGCATTGTCTACTTTGGCCCCATGGGCTGCCGCACGGGCTTTTACCTGGTTGTCTTTGGCGAGCTGACGAGCGAGAAGGTCTTGCCGCTCGTCCGCGAGCTGTTTGAGTTTGTCGCCGGCTTCGAGGGCGATGTCCCCGGTGCCGCTCCCGAGGAATGCGGTAACTACCTGGACCAGAACCTCCCCATGGCCAACTGGCTTGCGCGCCGCTACCTCGACCGCGACCTGGCCGATATCGACGAGAAGCATCTGCACTATCAGCAGGCGTAAGGGCTTTGTCATCCAAAACGCGCGCATTGGGCGCCTTCGCTTATGCGGGGGCGCCTTTTTGTTGATTGGTCAGGGTGAGCGTTCAAAATCGCTCATGTTTGTTCTAGAATGTTCGTATAGTCACATTTACGAACAGGAGTGAACATGCATATCTACTCTGTCAACGATCCCGAGTTCAAATCCTATGGCAACGTTTGGGATGACGTTCCGTCTGAGCTCACGTCGCCCGTGCTCGAGGCGCTCTCTGCCACGCCCATCCCCGAGGGCAGCAAGTACGTTGCAAGTGCGCCGGAGCTCGAGGGCGTCAAGGATGCCGATAAACTGGGCTTTCTCATGTTTGGTGGCCGTCCCTTCCAGCTCGGCTGGTGCAACGGCCACAACACGCGTCTCAACTGCCTGGAGTACCACCGCGCGAGTGAGTTCAACCTGGGCGCGCGCGACTTTATCCTGCTCGTGGCGCATCGCTGGGAGATCGAGGACGGCAAGCTCGATACCGCGTGCGTCAAGGCGTTCTGCGTGCCGGCGGGCAAGGTTGTCGAGGTCTTCAACACCACGCTCCACTACACGCCGTGCATGGTCGACGACGGTGGCTTCCAGGTGATGGTGGCGCTTCCCGCCGGCACCAACGGCCCGCGCCCCGAGGCCGCAACCGACATGCCTACCGCCGGTGACAGCTACTGCTACTGGAAGGCCGACAAGTGGGTTCTCTGCCATGCTGACAGCCCCAAGGCTGCCGAGGGCGGCTACGTAGGCCTCATCGGCAAGAACCTCGATATCGCCTGCGACTAGCATCTTCCATCTCGATCTGTAACATCTAGCGGGCTAAATCGTCTCTACTTGTTACAGATTTAGACAAACCATAGGGGACAGACCGAAAATCTCGATCTGTAACACCAGGCCCGGTTTTGGCTGCCTACCTGTTACAGATCGAGACAAACCGCCCCCAACCACCACAAAGGTGCCTGTCCCCTTTGTGGTGGTTGGGCGGGCGGGTATCAAAAAGTGTCAGACGGGGCGGCTGCCGAGTACCTGCGCGCGAAAAGAGGTATCGGCCTGCGTCAGCATGTCGCCGCGATGCGCGATGCGCGACGCGGTGACCGAGGACGGCGTTGACCTGCTGGGCTACACCACCTGGGTCCCGACCGCCGCGCTTCGCAAATCTTGCTATATAACGTCCTAACCAAAGCGCCCGGCGAGCAGTTAATGCTCGCCGGGCGCTTTGTTGACTAGTCGTTTAAGAACGTCCCCAACGACTAGTCAAAAATGAGCCATGTGTCCCAGTTGTGGAGACTCGTTGAGCCGTCTGGGTATCGTGAAAGATCGCGCGCTCGCCCATCATCAAAAGTGACACACGCTACCAGTTGATGGGAGGCAGCTATGGGCTTCTTTGACAAGATGTTCGAGAAGAAAGAGTGCGCGATTTGCGGTACTGAGCTGGGACTTTTGGGAAAGACCAAGATTAGCGAAGGCTACCTGTGCAAAGAGTGCGCCGGTAAGCTCTCCCCCTACTTCCACGGCTATCGCTCCAGCACCGCGGACGATATCCGCGAGCAACTCGCCTACCGCGAGGCCAATGCCGAGCGCTTGGCCTCGTTCAACCCCACGCGCACGCTGTCTGCTGGGCGCACCAACATCATGCTCGACGAAGACGCGGGTCTGCTGATCATTACCTCGCAGAGCCGCTGGCGCGACGCCAATCCCGACATCATCGAGTTCTCGCAGGTACTCGGCTGCGATATGGATATCGACGAGCATCGCACCGAGATTTATCGCGA
>CABUWA010000030.1 GCA_902495085.1 uncultured Collinsella sp.
CAGTAGGACGCGATATCGACCTTGGTGCGGTGCGCATAGGTGCGCAGCGTGCGCTTGGTGCCGTCGTCGCCGGCGGTCTTTTTGATGATGGCGTCGATGGAGAAATTCTTGTAGAGCGTAACGCCGCCGACGTCGCCGGCTGCATCCTCGGCCGCCTTGAGCTGGTCTTTGGTGGCCTCGAAGGAGGTGGTCACGCGGCCGTCCTCAATCGTGTACGCATCGCGCATGTCGTCGATAAGGCAGCCGATGGAATGCGCTGCGAGTAAAAAGCCCGAGGTGAGAGCGATGCTTCCGCACATAAGCAAAAAGATGCCCAGGTACTTGCCGATATTGCGGCGCAGCTCGCGCGGGAGACGTTTTGCGAGAGGTGTCATGGCGCCGCCTACCAATCGAGCTCGGCGGCCGCAACGGGCGACTCGTTGAGCTCATCCTCGACGATGTGCCCGTCGCGCAGGCGCAGCACGCGATTGGCCATGCGCGCGATGGCGGCATTGTGGGTGACAATGATGATGGTGCAGCCGTAGGTGCGGTTGACATCCTCCATGAGCTGCAAGATTTCCTTGGACGTCTTATAGTCAAGCGCGCCCGTGGGCTCGTCGCACAGCAGCAGGCCCGGGTTTTTGACGAGTGCGCGGCCGATGGCACAGCGCTGCTGCTGGCCGCCCGAGACCTGGCGCGGGAACTTGTTGCGGTGCTCGTAAAGGCCCAGCGAACGCAGCAGGTCGTCGACATTGAGCGGGTTTTTGGACAGGTGCGCCGTGACCTCGATGTTCTCCTTGATGGTGAGGTCGGGCACCAGGTTGTAGAACTGGAAGACAAAGCCCAGCTCACGGCGGCGATACTCGCCCAGGTCGGTAGGTTTGAGCACCGTGAGGTCGCAGCCGTCCACCATGATGGAGCCGCCGTCGGCATCCTCCAGGCCGCCGATCAGGTTGAGAAAGGTCGACTTGCCCGAGCCCGAGGGCCCCAGCATGACGCAGATCTCGCCGCGGTTGATGGACGCGTCGATGCCATCGAGTACCGTCAGACGCGCATCACCGTCGCCGTAGTGCTTTTTGAGATCCTTAACCTGGACGTAGGCTTCCTGCGTTGCCATGGTATCCCCCATTGTTAGCCTCGTACTACTTTATGAACGTAATAGTAAACCTTGGCGAACTATTTTGGGGCGAGGCCTAGGATTTATTTCAGACTAGGCGTGGGATTTGGCGCGTGCGAGGGCCAGGCCTGCGGCGGCGATGGCCACGGCAAAGAGCACGGTGACGCCCAGGTCGCAGGCGATGTCGCCCAGCGCGGCCGGCGTCAGGTCTGAGGCAAGCGCCTTGCCAATCGCGTCGTTCACCCAATACGTCGGCACAAAGTGCGCCACCGTCTGCACGGCCGAGCCCATCAGCGACAGCGGCATCCAAGCGCCGCCCAAAAACGTCATGAGCATGCCGAGCAGGTTGCCCACACCGTTAAGCAGCTCCTCGCGCGCACCCAGGCTCGACAGCGCAAAGCCAACGGCCAGAGGCGTGCACGCCAGGGCAAACGTCGCCGCCAGCGCCAGGCACACACGACCCACGCCGACCTCGGCAACCGCGCCGGCAAAGCCCACGACGCCCATCATGCTCGACACAAACCAGATGCAGACGGTGAGCACTGCAGCAGCCGCGAACACGGCAAGCGAGCGCTGGCGCTCGGAGATTGGGCCGGCATCCATACGACGCACGCGCTCGGGCTCGTTCATGCCCGAGAACACCAACCCCACCGATACGATGACCGACGAGATAATCGCGTACGCGTCAAAGTTGAAATACGACTCGAGCGTGGCGGCGGCAGTCGAGTCGACCTTGACCTGCTCGATCTCGACCTCCGCGCGCTTTGCAGCGGCATGCTCGGCGGCCTTGGCAACGTCGCCGTTAGAAGCAGCGGGCTCAAGCGCCGCCGCAGCGCCCGCGAGCGAGATCCAGCGCGAGGCCTCGGCAGACGAAAGCGCCGCCGCCATGGTGCCGGAACCGTAGGTCACGTCGAGCTTGGGCAGGGCCTCCCCCGCGCGGGCAGCCGCAACGAGGTCGTCCTCAAACTCCTCCGGGATAAAGAACACGCAGTCGGCGCTGCCCTTGGCGCTGTTGCTCTTGGAGAGCGCGTCCGCAAGGTCGTACGTATCGTCGCCGATGCCCGTGACCAGCTCAAAACGCGAACCCAGATGCTTGGTAAGCGCACGCGAAAGGTCGCTGTCGTCGCGGTCGACCACGATCACGTTGGCATCGTAGGGCTTGTACTCGGTGAGCTGCGACGAGTTCCAGCTCACCGAGGCCGCGATGAATACGCCCATGAGCGAGATGAACACCGTATAGATGAGCAGGTAGAACGGGTGCGCCAGCGCCATGCGAAGCGCGGTCTTAAAGGTGCTCATAGCGGCTCCTTCCAAAGATCAGCGTAGCGGCGGCAACGAACAGCAACGCCATAAGGACCAGCGCGCCGGCGCGAACGACAAAGGGGCCCAGGTCCTCAAAGAAATACAGGCGGTTGAACATGTCGCAGATGAGCTTGACGGGGTTGAGCCAGCACTCGGCCGGGCAGGCGCGGGCGACGTCGTCGGCAAGCGCCATCGCCGGCTCGCCGTAGAGGCCGGCGAACAGGGCGCACGTGGTAGCAAAGCCCGTGAGGATGCCGGACTTGGACGCCTTGCCGCCCTTAACGGGAAGCGTGCCCACAAAGAGCCCCAGGCCCGTGGCGGCAAGCGCGGAAGCGGCGCCGCCCACCAAACACAGCCCCTCGCGCCCGCCAAAGTCGACGCCCACGACCAGGCGCACGTAGCCGATTGCGATCGTCATCGAGGCAAAGGAGACCAGCCACGAGCCCACAAAGATACCGGCCAGCGACGCCGTCTTGGAAAGACCGCCCACACAGCGACGCGCGCCAAGGCCCGACAGATTGGGCTGCAGATCGACGACGCTCAAGGCGGCAAACTCGGCAGACATCATCGCTACCAGGCCAAAGAGCGCGTAATAGTAGATGACCGTGCCGTCGGGCGTGGTGCGCGTCAGGCTTACGCGGCGGGTGCCACCCTCGAGCGACAGGGCGCGCGCAACCGCCTCCGGGTCGGCGAGCGCCGCCGGGTCATCTTGAGCAATCTGGGCCATGAGCTCGGCATTTTGCGTATACGAGCTCGCCACCGTCTCAAGGATGCTGCGGTCGGTGAGTACCGACGAGGCGCGCGAGCTGTCATAACTCGAAAGCAGTGTGAGCTTGGGTGTGCCCGCGACATCGACCGTGTAGATGCCCGCGACCCCGCCGGCCTTGAGAGCACGGTTCGCGTCGGCTGCATCGTCGCACTCGTGGATCTCGAGCAGCTGATCGTCGCCCTCCTTGGCAAGCGAGGTCGCCACGTCCTTAAAGGCCGAGGCGTCCCAGGCCTCGTCCACCACGACGGCAACCGGCACCGGGTCAATCTTGCCGTCGGAGCTGAGGTTCGCGAACATAAACATAAACATCGTGGAAAGCGCGATGGGGAAGAGAGCGCCCCAGACCCACGTGCTCGGCCGGCGCAGCAGCGTCTTGACCGTGGTGATGATGGTGTTGAACATGGCCGCCCCCTAGTCGCGCAGCTCGCGGCCGGTGATCTCGAGGAACACGTCGTTGAGGGTCGGCGGCTCGGAATAAATGCGGCCAAGCGCCACGTCATGCGAGCGCAGCGCATCGAGAATGTCCGTCAGGTTATGCGGGCTCGCCTCGCACGAAAACGTGAGCTGGCCCGCCGTCGCCGACAGGTCCAGGACATGTGGCAGGCTCGCGACGGCACCGAGCGCCGCGCTCGGCACCTCGCCGACCTCGATCACGATCTTCTCGCCCATCTGAATCATGCGCTTGAGCTCGTCGTTGGTGCCCTGCGCCAGCACGCGCCCGCCGTCCATGATCATGATGCGGCTGCAGATCTGCTCGACTTCCTCCATATAATGGCTGGTATACACCACCGTGGCGCCCTCGTCGCGCAGGCGGCAGATGCCCTCCAGGATGGCGTTGCGGCTCTGTGGGTCGACCGCCACCGTGGGCTCGTCAAAGAAGATGAGCTCGGGCTTGTGCGCGATGCCGCAGGCGATGTTGAGGCGACGCGCCAGGCCGCCCGAGAGCTTGCCGGGGCGAAACTTGGCAAAGTCGCCCAGGCCGACAAAGTCGATTGCCTCGTCCACGAGCGCGCGACGGCGCTTGCGGTCGTTAACGTAAAGGCTGCAGAAATAGTCAATGTTCTCGCGCACCGTAAGCTCGTCGAACACCGCCACCTGCTGCGGCACCACGCCGATGCGGCGCTTGAGGTCGTAGCGGGCGGGCGTCATGGGCTCGCCGAACAGCTCGATGGTGCCCTTGTCGTAGGCGAGCAGCTGCAGGATGCAGTTGATGGACGTGGTCTTGCCCGAGCCGTTGGGGCCCAACAGGCCAAAGATCTCGCCGGGGGCGATGCTGAGGTTAAAGTGGTCGAGCGCGATAAGGTCGTCGTAGCGCTTGACGAGGTTTTCGACGTGAACAATGTCTGTCATGAGGCGGCCCTTCCGTTGATTGCGGCCCGGTACGATTGCATCATCGCAGGAGCCGCCGGCGCGCACCAGTGAGCTTTGTCACGAGTGCGGCGGGGGCGGGCGGGAGGAATGTCACGGTTGCGGCACCTGAGCAATCGTCGCACGCGCCATCGCGTACAATACCCGTATGAACAGGCTATTCGACAAATCGATCGTGCTGGTGTGCTGCATCGCGGCCGCCTTAGGCCTTGCTGTGGATGCTCGCTTGGTCGCCGCGTTTTGCATTGGCGTCATCATCGCCGCCTTGGCCGAAGTCGCGCAAGGCGAACGCACCCGTCACGTCAGCGAGGCCGGTAGCTACGCCTACGTCATCGTAGCCGTTTTTGCGCCGTCGCTTATGCCGTTTGCGCCCCTCGCCTTCTATGACATCGCGCGACGCGTGCGCCGCGAGCACGCCTGGCCCGCGCTGGGAATTGGCATCGCCTTTGCCTTCGCACTCGTCGGGAGCCTTCGCGCCGGCGCGCTCACCACCCGAACGCTCCTATTGACCGCCATCCTTTCGACCGCCGCCACCTTACTGTCGCTGCGCACCGCACAGCTCGAACGCGAGCAGGAGCGCATGCGCCGCACCCGCGACGAGCTGCAGGAACGAGCCCTCGCGCTCGAGGCACGCAACCGCGACCTTGCCGACCGCCAGGACTACGAGGTCGAACTCGCGACGCTCGCCGAGCGCGCCCGCATCGCACGCGAAATCCACGACAATGTGGGGCACCAGCTTACGCGCGCCTCGCTACAAACCGAGGCCCTACGCGTGGTCCACGCCAACGAGCCCGGCGTCGCCGCCGACTTCGCCGACGTCAAGCGCACCGTGGACGAAGCTCTTCAGCTCGTGCGCACCAGCGTCCACGCGCTCAACGACAACGCGGCGAATCTCTCCGTACAGCTCGAGCGCATCGTGGAGGGGGCGCGCTCAGATGGCGGGCCGCAGATTGAGCTTGAGGTTTTGGCCGAGCATGCGCCCGCAAATGTCGCCAACTGCTTTGCAGCGGTCCTGCGCGAGGCGCTTTCCAACGCCATGCGCCACGCCCATGCCAAAACCATTACCGTGCGATGCATGGAGCATCCGTCGTTTTACCAGCTCGTCGTTACCGACAATGGAACGGGCGGGGTTCGGACAGGCGCCCGCAGCGCCACAGGGGGTATGGGGCTCACCTCCATGCGCGAGCGTGTCGAGGCGCTTGGCGGCACTTTCACTGCCGGCTCGCGAGTCGGCGCCTCCGGATGGCGCGTGTTTGCCACCATTCCCAAGCAGCAAGGAGATGAGGGCCGATGAGGCTCATAGTCGTCGACGACGACCGTCTGGTGGTCGATTCACTCAAGATTATCCTGGGCGCTCAGCCGCAGATAGAGGTGGTGGGCACCGGTGCCGACGGCGACGACGCGGTGGCGCTCTACGCCGAGCACGCACCCGATATCGCGCTGCTCGACATTCAGATGCCAGGGCGCGACGGCCTTTCGGCGGCGCGCGAAATCCTTGAGCACTACCCCGCGGCACGCGTGGTGTTTCTGACGACATTCTCAGATGACGAGTACATTGTGTCGGCGCTCAAGCTAGGCGCCCGTGGCTATCTGATCAAGACTGATGTCGCCGCCATTCCTCCAGCGTTGGAGCAGGTCATGGACGGCAAACGCGTGCTCGAGGGCAAGGCGATTGAGGACATCGATTTTGATGGAGCGGGCGTCGAGGCGGGCACGCCCCACCGGCCCGCGGCCTTCGCCAGCCTAACCGACCGCGAGTTCGAAGTCGCCGAGCTCATCGCCCGCGGCCTCGACAACAAGGAGATCGCCGCCACCGCCTACATGGGCGAAGGCACCGTGCGCAACCACATCAGCTCAATCCTGGCAAAGATGGGCCTACGCAACCGCACGCAGATCGCCATCGCCTATCTGCGAGGGTAATTACCCAACGGCCGACCGCTCCGGCATAGCAAAATGTCTGCTACCGATTTAATGCCATTTCAAAACTATGCCGGTTTACGGGGCTAAACTCAGGATCCCCATCCATGACCGCGTTTTCCGCCAAATGACGGCTTATCTACCTGCGGTTTTATTTTCACAGATATCGGCATGGTTGGGGATTCGGAATCCGGCCCCGTAAACCGGCATAGTTTTTCGGACGGCCCTGTACGAGCACCTCCGCAAGCCTCGCGGGACCAAAATGATCCGTTTTCCTCCGTCCCCAAGGAATCAGCCGAAACCGCTCGCCACGAAACCGGCCTATCTACTACGTTTAGCCCCTTACCCCCAACGCACAAAAGCGCCGCCACGGAGGAGGGAGATGCCTCCGTGGCGGCTGGGGCTGGGGGTGGGGCTATGTTCTGGCTCCCCGCCGGCCGCCCGGGGCCTTTTGGCCCCGGGCGCTGCCAGCGTGCCTAGCGCTTACGGATACCCCAGACCAGGGCACCGACACCGGCCATGGCGATAACAAATGCCATGAGCAGTGCGGCGGCCTGTTGGTCACCCGTGGTGGGCAGGAAACCCTTGACCGTCTTGACGATGTTCGTCACGGTCTTAGGCGTGCCGGGATCGGGCGTCGGCACGGGCGTCTCGGGCTTCTTGTACGTGTTGTTGAACACGATACCCTCGACGCTCTTGTCGCCCTTGGTAAAGGCGACGTTCGCCTTGAGGTTGCCCTCGCCGTCATCGACCACGTTGACGGTCACGGTAAAGACGGACTTGTCGTAGGTCATACCGACCTCGTCGCCCTTGACCTCGCTGATGGTGTAGGCGTGCGTACCGGGCTCGTCGTACTCAAACTTGTCGAGGCTAATCTTGCCGTCGGCATCGTTGGCGACGGTGGACTCGATGTCCTCGCCAACGAGCTTAAAGCTAAACTCGTCCTTCTTGAGCTCGCGTCCCTCGAGCACCTTGATAGCGCCGATGGAAACCTGCGTAGGCATGGCGTGATACTTGTTGGTAAAGCCAGCCGACTCGGTGGTTCCCTCGAGCTTGTGCGCCGCGGTCAGCGTGCCGTCGCCGTTGTCGGAAACGGTGGTCACGACGGTGTAGGTCGTGCCGTCATAGGTGACGCCCTTGTACAGGCCGAGCGCGTTGGGGCAAGCCTCGCGCAGCGTGTACGTGTGCGTGCCAGGTGCCTCGTAGCGGATCGGGCTCAGTGTCACAGTGCCGTTGGCGTCGTTGGTGCCGCTTGCGACAACCACGTCGTCCTCGAGCAGATCAAACGTGAACTCGCCAGCTGCAAGGTCGCGGCCGGTCAGACGCTTGACCGTCTTGACCTGATCGGTCACGGAAGAATCGCTGGGCGTCACGCTGTAGGTGTTGGTGAATATGAAGGCCGCACCGTCATCGCCTTCGTGCATGACGCTCAGATGTCCGGCACCGTCGTCAGTCACGGTGTAGGAAACCTTGCGCGTGGCGTTGGCGTCGTTGGTCACGCCAGGGGCGCTGCCGGACTCGGTCACCGTGTAGGTAAAGGTATGCGAGCGCGGAGCGGTGGGGGCTGCGGGCTCGGACTCGTCGCCGGGCTCGTCAGCGCTGGCATCAGCGTCGGCGTCGGCCTCTGCCTCGTCAGCGCCGACGTCGTCAGCTTCGTCTGCCTCGGCCTTATCGGTCGCATCGTCCGTCACGCCCAGAGCGCGGTTGAGATCCTCGAGCGTAAAGTGGATCTTGCCAAAGTCCACGTTACCGGCTGCGTCGTTGGTTACGGTCGTGCGCTCGGGCATCGGGGCACCAGCCTCGTCGGCGGTCACGGTAAAGGTGAACTTGCCCGTGATGTCAGCCGGGGTCAGGCCCTCGGCAGCTTGGAGCTTCTTAGTGCCGGTGAGCGCGGCATCGACGGCTTCGGCGCCGTAGACGTTCTCGAACAAGGGCTCGACGCCGCCGTAGTCGACCGTCGCCGTCAGGGTACCGTCACCGTTGTCGACGACGATAACCTTAAAGCCAAAGCTCCACGTTGTAGCGGAAACGCCATTCGGCAGCCCGAATAAATCTTCGTAGGCCGTGTAGTTGATGGTCCAGGCAAGCTTACCGTCCTTATCGGTACGATAAGCAAGCCCAGCAGCCTCAAGATTAGCAAGCATCTTAGTGTCGTAGTGCAGCGTATCAAAGCTCACGTGCCCGCCGATATTGGGCTTGAGGTTTTCGTATGCCACAAGCTCACCCTGATAGGCGATGCCGAACCAGAACTCGCCGTCGGCCATCGGGCGGCCGGTCAGAGTCTTGGTGGCAACGACCTGAGCGGCGGTGCCGCCAGGCGTGTTGGTCGTAGCGCTGTAACTGTTGTGGAACGGCACCAGGGCCTTCTCGACCTTGTTCTCGCCACTCTTGTGGACCGTCTCATGCGTGCCCTCGGGACCGCCGGAAACGGTCGTCGTAGCAGTGAGCGTGCCGGCGGTGTCGTCGGCGATGGCGATCGTCACCGTACGCACGGCGTCGTCGTAGGTGTAACCGGGCTGGCCGTCGTTCTTTTCGGCCACGGTGTACTTGAAGGTCTTGCCGGCGTCAGCCTGCGTAAATTTAACCTCATGACCAGCCAGAATGTCGATCAGTCCGACCGTTGCCTCTGCCGCTTCGGGGGACTTGAAGCTGTTGGCCCCGGGCAGCAGACCGAGCGCGCGAGCCGAAGCGTCGTCAGCAGGTGTCACGGTAAAGGTGAACTGGCCCTCGGTCATGGGGCGGCCGTCCAGATACTTGCTGAGCCACAGACCGCCGGCCGCGGTGTAGTTAAGCTCAGTGCGGTACGTGTTGGTAAAGCGTCCGTTTTCCTTCTTGGTGACGTTGGCGGTCAGGTTGCCATCGCCGTCCTCGGTCACGGTTACTTCGGCGGTCGCGACGTGGGAGTCATACGTCATGCCGACCGTATTACCCGCGTTCTCGCGGATCTCGTACTTGTAGGTTCCGGTGGCCGTGTAGCGAATCTTGCCGAACTTGATGGCGGCAATGCCGTCCTTCGCATCGTGCTTGCTCACGGTTACGGTCGCAGGATCGGGGAGCGGGGCGCCATCGGGGGCGGTAATGGTAAAGCTGAACTCGTCCCCATCCGTCCACTCGCGGCCGCTGATGACCTTGCTCAGGTCAAAGTCGAGCTCTGCATCGAGCGGGGTCACGCTGTAGGTGTTCTTGAAGGTCGCAGCCTCGGGGTCCTTCAGGACATGCTCGGCCTTGAGGGTGCCGTCGCCGTTGTCGGTGATGGTGGTCTCGATAGTGTACTTGGCGTCGCTGTACGTGATGCCCTTGCTGGTGGTTCCGCCGTTGACCTCGCGCAGCGTGTAGGTGTACTTGCCGGGCTTGTCGTACTTCACGGCGTTCATCGTGATGTTGCCTTCGGCATTGTTGATGCCGGTGGCGACGACCTTGGCGTCCTTGCCCTCGCCCTCGACGAGCTTGAAGGAGAACTCGCCGTCCTTGAGGTCGCGGCCGGTCAGGGACTTGGTCGCCTTGACCTGGTCGGTGACGCTAAATTCGTCAGGGTTCGGCTTGTAGGAATTCTCGAATGCCGCGGTCTTGGCGTCCTTCAGCTCGTGCTTCGCCTCGAGCTTGCCCTTGCCGTTATCGGTGATCGTGGTCACGACGGCATAGGTCTTACCGTCGTAGGTGATACCATTGCCTTCGGCTCCCTTAGCCTCGCGCAGCGTGTAGGTGTGCTTGCCGGCCTTGTCGTACTTCACGGCGCTCATCGTGATGTTGCCGCTGGCGTCGTTGGTGCCGGTGGCGACGACCTTGTCGCCCTCGACGAGTTCGAAGGAGAACTCGCCGGCCTTGAGGTCGCGGCCGGTCAGGGACTTGGTCGCCTTGATCTGGTCGGTGACGCTGGAGTCCTTGGGCGTCACGGTGTAGGAATTCTTGAACTCGGCGGTCCCGGCGCCCTGCAGTTCGTGCTTAACCGAAAGCTTGCCGTTTCCGTTATCGGTAACGGTCGTCACGATGGTATAGGCCGCGGTACTGTAGGTAATACCGTTGTCGGCATCGACCTTAACCTCACGCAGCGTGTAGGTGTGCGTACCGGCCTCAGTGTAGGTGATAGCCTTCATCGTGATTGTGCCGTCAGCCGCATTGGTGCCCCGGGCGACAACCTTGTCGCCTTCGACGAGCTCGAAGGAGAATTCTCCCGCCTTGAGGTCGCGGCCGGTCAGGGACTTGGTCGCCTTGACCTGGTCGGTGACGCTGGAGTCCTCGGGCGTCACGGTGTAGGAATTCTTGAACTCAGCGCTCTTGGCGTCCTTCAGCTCATGCTTGACCGCGAGCGTGCCGTCGCCCTTGTCGGTAACGGTGGTCACGACGGTGTAGGTCTTGGCGTCATAGGAGACGCCCTTGCTGGTGGTTCCACCCTTGGCCTCGCGCAGCGTGTAGGTATGCTTGCCGGCCTCGGCGTACTTCACGGCGCTCATCGTGATGTTGCCGTTGGCGTCGTTGGTGCCGGTGGCGACGACACTGTTGCCCTCGACGAGCTCGAAGGAGAACTCACCGGCCGCAAGCGCGCGCCCGGCCAGGGACTTGGTCGCCTTGACCTGGTCGGTGACGCTGGACTCAGTGGGGGTCAGATTGTAGGAATTCTTGAACTCAGCGGTCTTGGCATCCTTCAGGACGTGCTCGGCCTTGAGCGTACCGTCGCCGTTGTCCGTGATGGTGGTCTCGATGGTGAACTTGGCATCGCTGTAGGCGATGCCCTTGCTGGTGGTTCCGCCCTTAACCTCGCGCAGCGTGTAGGTGTGCTTGCCGGGCTCGTTGTAGGTAATCTCGCTCATCGTGATCTTGCCGCCAGCGGCGTTTTTGCCGGTAGCGACAGCCTTGTCGCCCTCGACGAGCTCGAAGGAGAACTCGCTGGCCTTGAGGTCGCGGCCGGCCAGAACCTTGGTCGCCTTGATCTTGTCGGTGACGCTGGAGCTATTGGGGGTCACGTTGTAGGAGTTCTTAAACTCAATCTTCTTAACGTCCTCGGCGCCCTGCAGCTTATGCGTAGCCAACAGCTGGCCCTTGCCGTTATCGCTGATGGTCGTCACGATGGTGTAGACCGTATCGTCGTAGGTGATACCGCCGGCGTCGCCTGTAACCTCATGCAGCGTGTAGGTGTGCTGACCGATCTCGGTGTACTTGATGGCGCTGAACGCAACGTTGCCCTCGGCGTCATTCTTGACGGTCTCGATAAGCTCAGAGTCCTCACCCTTAACCTCGCGCAGCTCAAAACTGAACTCGCTGGCCTTGAGCTCGCGCCCGGTCAGGACCTTGGCCACGGCAATCTGACCGGTAACACTGGACTCAACAGGCTCCGCGGCATAAATGTTCTTGAACTCGGTTTCGCCCGAGGTCTTCTCGATGGAAGCCTTGAGCTCGCCCTTTGCGTTGGGTGTCACCGTCACGGTAAACTCTGCATTGTTTTTGCTGTAAGTAATGCCATTGATAGTTTGACCAGCGTTCTTCTCGCTGACCTTGTAGACGTACGTGCCGGGCTCGGTGTATTTGATCTCGCCGAAATCGATGGCTTTGTTACCCTTGGTCGCGACCGCGGTCGTGGACTCCGGCATCGGAGTACCGGCCTTGGACGTCAGACCAAACTCAAACTCGTCCTCATTCGTCCAGGCGCGGCCCTCGAGCACCTTGGTCAGGCCAAAGCTAGCCTTGGTCTCCACCGTCGCCGGCGTCATGTTGTACGCAAAGCTAATCTTGCCGTTGTTGCCCAGGTAGGAATTGACATGCGTCGCGGTCGCCTTGGCGGACGTGTTGTTCCACTTGGGGTTGAGAACGTCTTTCGCGGTCTCGGTGTTGTTGCCGCCCACGTTATCCTTGGTGGTGTGGAGCTCGTCGATAAAGGCCAGGCGTGCGGTTCCCACAGTAAACACCAAGTTACCGTTCTCATCGGGAACAATCGCGCCGTCAAACTTCGCAGCGTCGCCGCCGATAAACTCGATGACGGCAGAGGCGGGCTTGGCCTCGCCGTTTTCGCCCTGCTCCTCAAACTCATCCTTGTAGTAATAGGTGCCAGTATCTGCCAGCGAATTCTTTGCGGGCTGCGTGCATTCCTCATCCGTGTAAATAGGAGTCTGCTTCTGGAAGTAGTAGTAGCGGTTGGTGTCGGCAGGCTCAAAGGTCGCAACCGTATTACCCAACGCACCGCCGCTCCACTTGTTCGCGTAGAAATTCACGGTCTTGGCGCCGTTGGCAACGGTCGTATTGTTCTCGATGTAATCCTTGAGCCCCGTTACCTTCTCGGGCGTAAACAGGTTGTCGAGCGCAGCACTCTTCACGCTCGAGGTGTACTTCACGCGGATAGGCTGAGCGCTGTCGACCGAAAGCTTGCCGTCTACGGTCTTAAAGTGGCTCAGCGGAATCAACGACGCAGGAATGCTGACCGTTACGACATCGCCCTTCTGGGGATTGTCATCACCAGCACGCTGCACGGTAATGAGCAGGTCTTTTGCCTTGCCGGTGAACTCGTAGGTGTCGGTATTGGTTTCTTTATTGACCGTTTTGTCCGTCTTGGTAAACGGCGCGCCGTTGATGACGACCTCGGTGAAGCTGTCGACCTGCATAAAGTCGCCCAGCTCGTCGGTAAACGTGATGTAGCCGGACTTGGTCTCGTCGTAGCCCTTATGGATTTCGGTCGGATAAGGCGCCTCCGATGTGATGGCCTGCGAGATGTCGTCGAAAACCTTCTTGAGCTCTTCGGCATTGGTCGCTGACTTGTAGTAGTCGGAGTTTTCCGCGCGTGTGCCATGAGTATCCCATGCCGTGGCATTGGGGTAGTTGCTTGAAACAGCCTGCATGAACTTGTTCTCTTTTTGGCTTTTTCCCGAATCCTGGATACCAGCACTGGGGTTCGCGCCATCAAAGATGCCGATGGTATAAACGGTGGCCTTGCCGTCCTTCATATTCTTAGCAGCTGTCACGGCAGCGTTGGCGACACCCGCATCGAATATATTTTGCTTTGTTGGCGTACCGTCGGTAAAGAACACAATAATCTTCTTGGCGTCTTTGCGGCCATAAGTGGTAGTGATTTTCTCGGCCAGCTCTAGGCCATAGTCGGCGCGCGTGGCACCGGCAGGCTGAATTTGATTAATTGTATTCTTCTTGAGATCATCCGCATTGCTGCCGGAACAGTAGGTCAACTCTTTCATAACCTGGGTGTAATTGTAGGAGTACCCTCCGTCGCGATACATATTGTTGCCGATATCGTTGGACTTCTTGCCCGCAAACTTAACAATGGCAACCCTATGCTGCCTATTGACGCCCTCGATGCTCTCATTTTGTTTTGCGATGGTATCGATAAAGCTGTTCGCAGCACTCTTCAGCGCATCGATACGCTTAGGTGAATTTTTATCGCCCATCTGATCATCCATCGAGCCAGAGGCGTCCAGCACCATCACGATGTCAAGCGGCGTGGTGACCGTCACGGTTGAATTAGACGTCGAGGACATCGCCGAAAGCGTAGTCACAAAATCTGACGCTTCGTTTTCCCCGGTTGCCTTGACCGTCTTGTCGGTCCAGATTCGACCGACGTTTTGGGTTGTTACTTTATTACCGCCGTGGCCGGCTGCCCAGATTTCCCAGCGTCCGCTAGTATCGGGGTCGACGACCGTCCCGTTTACTGTCGGTCCGTCCATTCCTGTGCTGGACCTGGCGTTGGCCTCGGGCAGCATGGCGAATGCTGCGGCTGGCAATACCAGCACTACGGCCAGTATCACCGCCAAGAGACCCCTCGTGTACTTACCCATCGCGTCTCCCTTCTCGCAGGATCAAATCTTGCATCAGCCTAAAGTTACGAAATGAGACACAATTAGGGCAGGTGACACACGTTCCAGATTTGATTTTGGGCGTGAGACAAATGTCTCACCGAAGTTGAGACACGAGAGTTTTCGCAGGAAAACGGGTGCGACTCGGAGCCGACAGGCCAAAATGATCCGCTTCCTCCGTCCCCGAGGGAATCAGGGGCTGGTACCAGCATGGTGCCATTTCAAAACTATGTCGGTTTACTACGATGAAAACGGAACCCCCGACCACACCCACTTTTTTCGCAAAGTCGCAAGCTGTCTACCTGCGGTTTTGTTTTTGACGGATGCGGGGTGGTTGGAGGTTGGCGATTTGTCGTAGTAAACCGACATAGTTTTGTTCGCGGCGGCTCCACCGCGCGTTAAGCGCAGGGCCGGTGGGGCATTTTTGCCCCACCGGCCCCGTCTGCGCGCTACTCCGGCTTGGTTTCTACCGTGGGGGTCTTGTCCGCCGCGACTGGAGTGCGCGCGGTGTCCATGCTCAGGCAGTGTTTAGGACAGCTTTCGATGCACTCGCCGCACACCACACAGGCATACGGGTCGATCGACCACGTTCCGCCCTTGCGATCGACCGCGAGTGCGCCCGCCGGGCAGCGGCGCGCGCACATGCCACAGCAGATGCACACGTTCATGTCGTTAACGATATGCCCGCGCAGGCGCTCGGGTGCCGCGAGCTTCTCCTGCGGATAGCACACCGTTACCGGCTGCTTGACCATAGAGCCCAAGGCCGTCTTGGCAAATGTCAGTAAACTCATGCCGCGCCTACCTTTCCGTGCAGCTAATGCAGGGGTCGATGGTCAGGATAATCATGGGCACGTTAGCAAGGAGCACGCCCTGCAGCGCATGCGTCAGACCCGCCAGGTTCTGCGACGTCGGCGTGCGCACGCGGAAACGGTCCAGGTTCTTGGTGCCGTTACCGCGCACATAGTAATATGCCTCGCCGCGCGGCTGTTCAATCACAACCTCGCCGCGCGCGCCGTCGGCCGGCGTGAGCTTGGTACGCCCGCCGATACCGTCGTGCGGAATCTTGCCGACAAGCTCCTTGATAATGTCCATGGCCTGCGTAACCTCGGCGCAACGCACCTGGCAGCGGGCATAACAGTCGCCATCGGTGGCAACAATCGGCTCAAACGCAGCCAAGTCCGCATAGGCACCGTCACCGAACATGCGCACGTCATAATCCACGCCCGAGGCGCGACCGAACGGGCCGACCATCGACAGATCCAGCGCGTCCTTCTTGCTGATCACGCCCACGCTATGCAGGCGCTCGCCGCAGCTATTGTCGTCCAAAAATGTATGCACCACGGCCTCGTAGTCAGGGCGCATAGCATCGAGCGTCTGGACAATACCCGCCAGCTCGGAATCCTCAATGTCGTGTTTAAGGCCGCCAATCTCGTTAATCGACAGAATCACGCGACCGCCGCAAGTGCTCTCAAAGATCTTGAGAATCTGCTCGCGCAGCGTCCACGAACGATAGAACAGCGCCTCAAAGCCAAAGGCATCGGCGAGCAGGCCCAGCCACAGCAGGTGCGAGTGAATGCGCGAAAGCTCATGCAGAATGGTGCGGATATACTGCACGCGACCAGGCACCTCGATGCCGAGCATGCGCTCGCAGGCGCTGGCGTAGCCACAGCTATGGCCCACGGCGCAGATGCCGCAGATGCGCTCGGCGATGTAGCCAAACTGATGCATATCGCGCTTTTCGGTGAGCTTCTCGAGTCCGCGGTGCACAAAGCCGATCTGCGGAATTGCTTCGATGACGCGGTCGTCCTCGATCACCAGGTCCAGATGAAGCGGCTCGGGCAGCACCGGGTGCTGCGGGCCAAACGGAATAACGGAGCGATGTGCCATGGACCTTACGCCTCCTTTTTC
>CABUWA010000031.1 GCA_902495085.1 uncultured Collinsella sp.
TCTCCGGCATGACCGGCACGGCACTTACCGAGGATGCCGAGTTCCGCGAGATTTACAAGCTGCCCGTCGAGGTCATCCCCTCCAACAAGCCCGTTCAGCGTGTTGACCACGAGGACCTGGTGTACCGCACCATCCAGGCCAAGTACAACGCCGTTGCCGACGACGTCGAGCGCCGTCACGCCAAGGGCCAGCCGGTCCTGGTGGGCACCGTCTCCATCGAAAGCTCTGAGAAGCTGTCGGCCGCCCTTACCAAGCGCGGCATCGCGCACGAGGTCCTCAACGCTAAGCATCACGAGCGCGAGGCTCATATCGTTGCCCAGGCCGGACGCTACGGCGCCGTGACCATCGCTACCAACATGGCTGGTCGTGGTACCGACATCCTGCTGGGCGGCAACCCCGACGAGCTGGTGCGCGAGCGCCTTGAGTACGAGGGCCTGACCATGGAGGACGTGACGCCCGAGCAGCTCGAGCAGTTTAACGCTGAGGCCAAGGAGACCTGCAAGGCCGAGCGCGAGCGCGTGCTTGCCGCCGGCGGCCTGACCGTCATCGGCACCGAGCGCCATGAGTCCCGTCGTATCGACAACCAGCTGCGCGGCCGCTCCGGTCGTCAGGGCGATCCGGGCGAGACCCAGTTCTACCTGTCGCTCGAGGACGACCTCATGCGCCTGTTCGGCGGCGACAAGATGGACCGCGTCTCCAAGATGATGGTCACGGCCGACATGGGCGACGACATGCCCATCCAGCACAAGATCATCTCCAAGGCCGTCGAGAGCGCCCAGCACAAGGTCGAGAGCATCAACTTCTCCATGCGTAAGAGCGTCCTTGAGTACGATGACGTCATGAACAAGCAGCGCCAGGTCATCTACGCCGAGCGTAACAAGATTCTGGATGGCAAGGACCTGACCGACCACATCACCGAGGTCATGCACGACACCGTGTACCGCTGCGTGCAGGAGTTCTGCACCAAGGACAGTCACGATGGCGAGCGCGACCTGGAGGGCCTGCGCAAGTGGGTTGTGGAGCTCACCGGCCACATCGATACGCCGAAGTTCCCTGACGAGGATTATGAGGCCCTGGCTGCCGATGTCCTGGCTTACGTGGAGAAGTGCTACAACATGAAGGCCGAGCGCTTGGGTGAGGACCTGATGCGCGAGCTCAACACCCAGGTCATGCTGCGCGTCATCGATACCCGCTGGATGAACTACCTGCAGGAGATGGACTACCTCAAGACCGGCATCGGCCTGCGCGGCTTTGGCCAGCGCGACCCGCTGGTTGAGTACAAGACCGAGGCCTACGGCGCGTTCCAGATACTCGTCGATACCATGTATGAGGATTACCTGCGCACGGTTCTGCGCATCGAGATTAAGGCTGCCCCGCGTGCCGTGGAGCACAAGGAGGAGCCCGCGCTCGAGGGTGCGCGCTTCTCCGGTCCTGCCGAGGTCGATGGTGACAACGGCGACTCGGTGCTGCGCAAGCAGGCACAGGTGCAGGCCCGCACGGCTGTCCAGGGTGGTCCGGCTGCCGTCAACAACGGTGGCAAGGTGACCACCTATCGCAAGTCCGAGAGCGACGATCCGTACGTCAACGTGGGCCGCAACGACCCGTGCCCCTGCGGTAGCGGCAAGAAGTTTAAGTACTGCCACGGCAGGAATCGTTAATGGCTGAGGCTTTAGAGGTAACGCCCGCCGAGCTGGACGCGTTCGCGGACCGGCTCGGTGAGGTCGAGTCGTATCTCCACCTGGACGAGAAGCGTACCCGCGTGACCGAGCTCGAGGCCAAAAGTGTTGCCCCTGGCTTTTGGGATGACGCCGACGCCGCCCGTGCCACCATGGAAGAGATCGCGCGCACCAAGGAAGATATCGCTGCCGTGGACACCGCGCGCGGCGAGCTTTCCGATGCCCGCGCCGCGCTGGAGCTTGCCGAGGAGATGGGGGATGACCCCGACGCCGCCGCCCTTCGCGAGGAGGCTGCAGCTACGGCTGAGCGCCTGGCCCGTGCCATCGATGAGCTTGAGCTTTCGAGCTGGTTTACCGGTGAGTTCGATCACGGCGATGCCATCGTGACCATCAAGCCCGGACAGGGTGGTCTGGAGGCCCAGGACTGGACCTTCATGCTCTTTAAGATGTACATGAAGTACTGCCAGCGTCGCGGCTGGAAGGTCACCATCAACGACTGTCCCGCGGCCGAGGTCATCGGCATCGACCGCGCGACCTTTACCGTCGAGGGCAAGGACGCATTTGGCATGCTGCGCGCCGAGGCCGGCGTCCACCGTCTGGTGCGCATTAGCCCCACCGACGACAAGAAGCGCCGCCAGACCACGTTTGCCGGCGTCGAGGTCATCCCCGTGCTACCCGATGATATCGACATCGAGATCAGTCCTGATGACATCCGCGTGGACGTGTACCACGCGAGCGGCCCGGGCGGTCAGGGCGTCAACACCACCGACTCCGCCGTGCGCGTGACGCATTTCCCCAGCGGCATTGTGGTCACCTGCCAAAACGAGCGCAGCCAGATCCAGAACAAGGCCGCGTGCATGCAGATCCTCAAGGCTCGCCTGTACGAGATTGAGCTCGAGAAGCGCGCCGAGGCCCTGGATGAGATTCGTGGACCCAAGACCACGATCGGCTTTGGCAACCAGATTCGCAGCTACGTGCTCTACCCGTATCAGATGGTTAAGGACCTACGCACGGGCGTGGAGACCAGCAATGTCGAGGCAGTTCTTGACGATGGCGACCTGGACCCGTTTGTTATTGGCTACCATCGCTGGGCGACCGGCAACGCCGATGCAGAAGGCTCGGAGGTCTAAAACATCGGGCGGCTTCAAGCCGATGCCAAGCCTAACGGTTGGACGGGTTTGTATCCAGAACAAACCCTGCGCAGGGGTGGTTTTTGTTCGGCGAATCGGTAGAATCGAATACAGCAAGAAGTTCAAAGCGCATCCGTTTGGGTGCGCTTTTTTGAGGGAGGCAGCATGGCATATCGTCTGGACATCAAGCGCATTCTTTCGATGAACTTCTTTCACGACCTGCCCCAGATCATGTTGGGGTGTGCCTTGGCCGCCATCGCGACCGACTTGTTTTTGATTCCCAACGGTCTTGCCGCCGGTGGCGTTACGGGCCTTGCGACTATTATCCAGGCTGTCGGCGCGGCGCGAGGCGTGTCGCTTCCCGTCGGTATCCAGACCATCGTGATGAACGCCTTGCTGTTGTTGGTCGTTATGCGCGAGGGTGGCATGTTCTACGTGGTGCAGACCGCGACGGGCTTTGTGCTGCTGGGCTTCTTTACCGATCTGTTCGCCCCGTTTGTAGCACCTCTGGCGGATGCGGACCTGATGCTCCCTGCCATGTGGGGCGGCATTATTACGGGCATCGGTTACGGCATGGTGTTGCGCGCCGGCGCCAACACCGGCGGCTCGGACACGATTGGCCAAATCATCTCGCGTAACACCTCGCTGCCGGTGGGCTCGACCGTCATGGCGATCGATGTTGCCGTATGCGCGCTGTCGGCTCCGGTCTTTTCAATCGAAAACGCACTATATGCAGGCCTTTCGATGGTCATTAGCGGCTACGTGATCGATGCCGTGGTCGATGGTGGCAACAAACGCCGTATGGTACTCATCATCTCGGACAAGTTCCCTGATATCGCTGCCGATATCATGTATGGCCTGGGTCGTGGTTGTACCAAGTTTAAGGCGACTGGCATGTATTCGGGTGCCGAGAAGCCGGTGATTATGGTCATCGTGAGCCGTCGAGAGCTCAATACCCTCAAGACGATCGTGCGCGAGCGCGATCCTCACGCCATTGTGACGGTCGCTGACGTTACGGAAGCCTTCGGCGAGGGATTCAAGGACATTAGCGCGTAGGGTCGACCGCGTTCCATCCAAAAGACGTTCACATTGATAAACCGTTTCATCAGCGGTTCTGCCTGCTAAATTGTTCAAATAATGATAAAAACTCTGGTAAAGCCATCAGTTTCCAGCATAATGAATGACGTACGTGCATTGCGGCTGTGTTGGGACTACCTTTCCGTGCCGTGCGCATTTTGTCTAATGAGGATGAAAGGAAGGCACAATGAGCGACGAAGAGCTCAAAAAGGTTGCCAACGAGGTAAGGAAGGGCATCGTCACCGGCGTGCACGCTGCCAAGTCCGGCCATCCGGGCGGTTCGCTCGGCGCTGCCGACATCATGACCTATCTGTACTTTGAGGAAATGAACGTCGACCCGGCCGATTCCCGCAAGGCCGACCGCGATCGCTTTGTGCTCTCCAAGGGCCATTGCGCTCCGGGCCTGTACGCCGTGCTCGCCGAGCGTGGGTTCTTCCCCAAGGAGGATCTCGAGACGCTGCGCCATATCGGCAGCCACCTGCAAGGTCATCCCAACATGAACGACACCCCGGGCGTCGATATGTCCACCGGCTCGCTCGGCCAGGGCATCTCCGCCGCCGTGGGCATGGCGGTTGCCGCCAAGCACTGGGGCGATACTTACCGCACGTACGCCCTGCTGGGTGATGGCGAGAGCGAGGAGGGCCAGGTCTGGGAGGCAGCCATGTTTGCCGGCAACCAGCAGCTCGATAACCTCTGCGTGATCGTCGACCACAACGGCCTGCAGATCGACGGCCCCGTCGAGGAGGTCAACGACCCCATGCCGCTCGCCGACAAGTTCCGCGCCTTTAAGTTCCACGTGGTGGAGCTTGCCGACGGCAACGATTTCGATCAGATCCGCGCCGCCTTTGCCGAGGCCCGCGCCACCAAGGGTCAGCCGACCGCCATCATCGCCGAGACCATGAAGGGCAAGGGCGTTTCCTTTATGGAGAACCAGGTTGGTTGGCACGGCAAGGCCCCCAACGATGAACAGTTTGAGCAGGCCATGGCAGAGCTCACGGCCGCCGGAGAGGAGCTCTAGGATGGCAGACGTCAAGAAAATCGCCACGCGCGTAAGCTACGGCGAGGCCCTCGTCGAGCTCGCCAACGAGCACGATGACTTTGTGGTCCTCGACGCCGACCTGGCCGCCGCCACGCAGACCGGCAAGTTCAAGGCCGCCTGCCCCGACCGCTTCTTCGACGTGGGTATCGCCGAGAGCAACCTGATGGGCGTCGCCGCCGGTATCGCGACCACCGGCCGCGTTGCCTTCGCGAGCACCTTTGCCATGTTCGCAGCCGGCCGCGCTTTTGAGCAGGTCCGTAACTCCATCGGCTACCCGCACCTCAACGTTAAGATTGGTGCCACGCACGCCGGTATCTCGGTGGGCGAGGATGGTGCCACGCACCAGTGCTGCGAGGATATCGCCCTCATGCGCGTCATCCCCGGCATGACTGTGATCGTTCCTGCCGACGACGTCGAGGCCCGCGCCGTGACGCGCGCCGCCTACGAGTGCGACGGTCCGGTGTACATGCGCTTCGCTCGTTTGGCCTCGCCGGTTATCAACGACCCCGAGACCTACAACTTCGAGTTGGGTAAGGGCATTGTCATGCGCGAGGGCGCCGACGCCACCATCATCGCCTGCGGCCTGATGGTCGGCGAGGCTCTCGAGGCCGCCGAGCAGCTCGCTGCCGAGGGCATCGACGCCGAGGTCATCAACATGCACACCATCAAGCCCATCGATGCCGACCTGATCGTCAAGAGCGCCACCAAGACCGGCCACGTCGTGACCGTCGAGGAGCATTCTGTAATCGGTGGCCTGGGCAGCGCCGTTGCCGACGTCCTGTGCGAGCAGTGCCCGACGCCCCTCAAGAAGATCGGCGTCAACGACACCTTTGGCGAGTCCGGCCCGGGTGCCGAGCTCTTGCACAAGTATGGCCTGGACGCCGCCAACATCGTGGCGACCACCAAGGAGTTCTTGGCCTAGGACAAGACGGATTTCATGGACTGCTTCGTCAGAACTATAAAACTGTTTCGCCAGTACTATGGAAACCCGGCAGGGGCGCTCTCTTGGAGAGCGCCCCTGTTTCAGTTGCGGTGAAATAAGGACTGTTTTGCCAGCTTAAAGGCTCAACAGTCCCTATTTCACCGCAACTCATGAAGACGCCCCTCAAGCACGGTCCCATCAGGGAAAAGGGCATATATCGACAAAGCGCAATTCAGACCCTTCCAGCGTTGTATATGCAGCACCCCAAGATAAACGCGGCGACCCCTTAGTTATCGCAGGCCGGGCACAGGGTTACTCTCCAAATCTTTCCGCAGGACGGAGGAGCCCCTGCCGCGCGAAGCGCGCAGCGGGGGCTCCGACATGTCCGAGGACGATTTGGAGAGTAACCCTGTGCCCGGCCGACGGGATCCCTAAGCACGCCATGCTTCTTATGTGCAGCAAAGCTAATACTGCTAAAATACAAAGCGCTCATGTAGTTTAAACGCACGACGATAAGGAGCACCAGTGGGTAACCACTTCCGTACCTCCGGTGCGGGCGATGATGCCCCCAAGACGCAGGCAGGCGTCCAGGGCAGTCGTTTCGCCACTCCGGATTCAGAGGGCCAGCCTGTTGCTCAGGCCCCCGCTCAGCCGGCAGATCAGGCACAGCCGGCATCCGATCCCTTTGCCTACAATCCAACCAGCGATGTCGCGCTTTCCGGCACGGCGGGTTTTGAGCCCGTTCAGGCCGTGACCGCTCGCGTGGAGCAGCCTCAGGCTGGTGCCGCCACGCCGCAGCCTACCATGGCCGGCATTCCCGACCCCTTGGCCCCTGCGACGCCGGCTCCTCAGCCTGCGCAGTCCGGTCTCTTTGCCGCTATTCCCGACCCCACGCAGCCTGCTGCCCCGGTGGTCGAGAGCGATCAGGCAGCCGAGGTCGCAAGCCTCGATAACGCGCTCAACAACCCCGATTTTACGTCGGTGTTTGCGCCCATCGATCCGCAGGCCAGCCGCAAGAAGATGGCCAAGCAGGCCGGTGTCGAGCCCGTCATCCTTATGGAGCATGTCACCAAGATCTATCCGGCACAGCCTAACAAGCCTGCACTCGACGACATCAACATCGAGATCTATCCGGGCGAGTTCGTCTTCCTGGTCGGTCACTCCGGCTCGGGTAAGACCACGCTGCTGTCGACGCTCAACCGCGACGTCAAGCCGACGAGCGGCCGCATCCTGGTTGCCGGTCAGGACCTCATGAAGATCAAGAACCGTAAGGTTCCGTTCCTGCGCCGCCAGATTGGCGCCGTGTTCCAGGACTTTAAGCTTCTGCCGCAAAAGACCGCCTACGAAAACGTGGCGTTTGCCCTGCAGTGCATCGGCAAGCCCAAGGGCGTCATTCGCAGCCAGGTGCCCGAGGTGCTGCGTCTGGTCGGTCTGGCCGATCAGATGGACTCGCTGCCCGACCAGCTTTCCGGTGGCGAGCAGCAGCGCGTTGCCGTCGCCCGTGCTATGGTCAACCGTCCGCCGCTGCTGATCTGCGACGAGCCCACGGGCAACCTCGACCCGGCGATCTCGCTGGGCATCATGAAGCTGCTTGAGCGTATTAACCGCACCGGCACCACCGTGATCGTCGCCACGCACGACCGCGAGATGGTCGATAGCATGCACCGTCGCGTGATCGCCCTCGAGGGCGGCCACGTCATCCGCGACCAGGAGAGGGGAGGTTACGGCAACTATGGCACCAACTAACGTGGGCTACTCCTTCAAAGAGGCAATCAGCCACTTCTTCCGTAACTGGACTACCTCGCTCGGCGCCGTCATCACGATCTTCCTTTCGCTGTTTATCATCGGCCTGTTCATCATGGGCTCTGCGATGCTGAACTCCGTGATCGGCACCGTCGAGGATCAGGTTGTCATCAACGCGTTCATTAGTGATGACGCCGATCAGGCCGATGTTCAGGCTTTTGAGGCCGAGCTTAAGACGTGGAATAACGTCAAGTCCGTGACCTATAAGGACAAGGACGACGCGCTGGCCGAGTATACGAGCAAGATGTCGGGCAACGCCGACGCCACCATGAGCGCACTCGATGGCCAGAACCCGCTGCCGGCTTCCTTCGCTATTGAGATGGACGATCCGTCCAAGGTCGAGAGCACGGCAAAGAAGCTCAAGAAGGATGCCGATTTCCAGAAGATCGCGGATGACGGCGACGTCAACGCGAGCGTGCTGTACGGCCAGGAGGAAGTGAGCCGCCTGTTCCAGGTGACCAACTACATCCGCATCGCCGCCGTGGTGCTCGTTGGCCTTTTGACCTTTATCGCATTCATCTTCATCAACAACACGATTCGCCTGTCCATTACGGCGCGTCGCCGTGAGATTGCGATTATGCGTCTGGTCGGCGCCAGCAACGGCTTCATTCGTGGCCCGTTTATCACCGAGGGCGTACTGCAGGCCATTTTGGGCTCGCTGCTTTCCATCGGCGTTCTGGAGCTGCTGCGCAATCTGATGATTCCGCGTCTGCAGGAGAGCATCGGCTGGATGTCGTTTGCCCTGCCGATGCAGTACTACCTGGTGACCTATGCTGCGCTGATTCTGGTCGGCGTGATTATCGGTCTCTTTGGTTCTGCCATCGCCATGCGCCGCTACCTGCGCGTGTAGGCATGCCTGGAATTCATCCCTTCCAACGGGTCGTCTCTTATGGGGCGGCCCGTTTTTTGTCCCCTAGGGATCATTTGGGTAGACTCTTGGGATGTAAACGGCAATCGATAGCAAGGAGGCGCCATGGGGCGCAATAACAAGCATAAGCGTGGGGCTCGCAATAAGCGCGGGCCGGTGCGCAGCGAACGCCGTCCGAGCCTGACCGGGCGCGTGCAGCTCCATGAGCACAGTGCCTATGTCATAACCGAGAATGGCGACTACAAGGTCATGGGCCGCGGCAAGCGTGAGATCATGGACGGCGATACCGTTGCCGTGAGCATTAAGAACAGCCCGCATGGCGAGCGTCGCGCCGTGATCGAGGGCGTGGTTGAGCGCGCAGCTATAAGCGTGGTGGGCACGTACCAGACCGCCGGTCCGCTCGGTGTGATTGAGCCGCTCGATTCGCGCCTGAAGGCCGACTTCTTCATTTTGCCCGAGGACACCTCGGCGGTTCGTCTGGGTGTCCACCCTGGTGATGCTGTTGTCGCGCGCATTTTGACCTACCCGACGCGCCTGGAATCGGGCACTGTGACGATCGAACGCCGCATTGGCGGAGATGACGCGCCCGATTTGGGCGTTCAATATGTGATGGCGCGTTACGGCTATACCGATAGCTATCCCGAGGCTGCGCTAGACGAGGCCGAGGGGCTTTCGCTCGATGTGTCCGCGGCGCTTAAGGACCCGCTCCGCCGCGATCTGCGCGACCGCTTTGTCATCACGATCGACCCGGTCGACGCGCGCGACTTTGACGATGCCATTTCGCTGGAGCGCACGCCCGAGGGCGGCTATAAGCTGGGTGTGCATATCGCCGACGTTTCACACTATGTGGCTTGGGACGGGCATATCGATCTTGAGGCTCGCCATCGCACGACATCGGTGTATCTGGCCGATCGCGTGCTTCCCATGCTGCCCGAACGCCTGTCCTGTGACCTGTGCTCGCTTCGCCCTGACGAGGACCGTCTTGCGTTTACCGTCGATATCGAGCTCGATGAGCAGGGTCGCGTGCGGCATTACGATCCGTATCCCAGCGTGATTCGCTCGCGTGTGCGTATGGACTATGACGGCGCCGAGGCGCTGCTGGTGCGTGCCGGTGCGGTTGAGTATTCGGTGCTGGAGGGCGCGGCTGAGGATGTTGAGGCTGCTGAGGCCTTGCGCGAGGAAGCGCTTGAGCGCGGTCTTGCGTGCGAGGAGGCCGCCCGCGGCTACAACGTCGACCTCGGCGATTTCCTTGTCGCCGCTAACGAACTCGCCGAACTTCGCCGTCGTATTCGTCGCGCCCGCGGCTCAGTCGATTTTGACACGGCCGAGATTCGCGCTCTATTGGATGAGGACGGAGTGCCCGTGCAGATTGTGGCGCGTGAGCGTTCGTGCGCCACGTCGCTTATCGAGGAAGCCATGCTGCTCGCCAACGAGTGCGTTGCAGAGTGGCTGGCGGACCGTGATATCGAGGCCTGCTATCGCGTGCATGAGGATCCGAGCCCCGACAGCCTGCACGGTGCCGCCGTTGCGCTGGCGCAGCTAGGCATCATCGACGATCGCCGTGCTGCCGGTATTGCCCTGGGGAGTCCCGATGAACTGCAGGCTGCAGTTGATGCTGCCGCCGGTACGGCCAACGCACCGCTCGTCAACACGCTGCTTCTGCGCAGCATGCAGCGCGCGCTGTACAAGCCGCGCAACGAGGGCCACTTTGCGCTCGCCGCGCCGTGCTACTGCCACTTTACG
Source organism: uncultured Collinsella sp. (assembly GCA_902495085.1). Lineage (GTDB taxonomy): Bacteria > Actinomycetota > Coriobacteriia > Coriobacteriales > Coriobacteriaceae > Collinsella. Next base: position 10,259 of record CABUWA010000031.1, read on the forward strand.
AGTCCCATCCGTCGCTACCCCGATCTGGTGGTGCACCGCGTACTCAAGCTGCAGTTGGCCTATGAGCAGCTCGGCGGCAAGGACGCCTTGGTCCGTACGCCGCGGTTGATCGGCAAGGGGCGCGAGTCGCTGCCGCGCATTCTGCCGCAGATCTGCCGCGCATGCAGCGATGCCGAGCGCGCGGCAGATGCCGCCAGCCATGCGACGCAAAAGATCAAGATTGCCCAGTACTATGAGGACCGTCTGGGCGAGCGCTATGCCGGAACCGTCTCGTGGATTAGCAGCATGGGCCTCTTTGTGCGCTTGGACCTGACGCAGGTCGAAGGTTTGGTTTCGATCAAGAGCCTGGGCAACGAGTGGTTCGAGTTCGACGAGGACGCGCTAACGCTCACGGGTGCCGACACGGGCACCCGTTACGAGCTGGGGCAGCGCGTGATCATCGAGGTCTCGCGCGTCAATACCACGCGTGGACACCTGGACTTTAAGCTTATCCATTAGCCAAATCCCGACTCATGGTGGAGGAACGGAGGGCAGCCTTTCGGGACCGCCCTCCGCATTTGAATCGTGGCTACCTTGCCGTCTGCTCGGCCGCCCGCTTACCTGCTATTTGAGAGGTAAAACCTACCAAAATAAACCTGTCCCTTTTTGGCAGGTTTACAAGAAAGCGGGGATGAGATGGCGACGGTGTACGGTTATGCGCGGGTGAGTTCGCGCGATCAGAACCTTAATCGGCAGCTGGATGCGCTGGGCGCCTATGGCGTGGGCTCGGCGAATATTTATGCCGACCATGCGAGCGGCAAGGACTTCGATCGACCGCGTTATCGCGAGCTGCTGCACGTCCTGGGAGACGGGGACGTGCTGGTGGTTCTTTCTATCGACCGACTTGGTCGTAATTACTCCGAGATTCTTGAGGAATGGCGGCGCATTACCAAGGAGTTCGGGGTTGCCATTGTGGTGTTGGACATGCCATTGCTTGACACGCGCGTCAGGGCCAGCGGCGCGCCGGATGTGACCAACACCCTGATTGCCGATATTGTGCTGCAACTGCTGAGCTACGTGGCGCAGGTGGAGCGCGAGAATATCCATCGGCGCCAGGCGGAGGGAATTGCAGCGGCGCGGGCGCGAGGGGTTCGTTTCGGTCGACCTCGCAAGCCGTGCCCTCCTCAGTTTGAGCTGGTGCGCGATAGCTATGAGGCGGGCGATATTACCCGCAGCCAGGCGGCAAAATGCCTGGGCGTGTGCGTGGGGACGTTCGATCGCTGGATGCGCGAGGCGGGGTAGGGGTTTGCGTCGCTTTGTCGCTTCCTGTTGCGATTCAAATTTTGATACGGTGACGATGGCATTTGGGGCTACACTCGCTGATATTCAAAAAAGGAGGTTGGCCCTTGGCGCGCGTAAAACAAATAATCGGATGGACCGCGATCGTTCTGTTCGCTGCAACGCTGGCGGGCATCTGGGTGCTGACGGAGCAAAATGCGGTGGATACGTCGTTGCTGAGCGAGTCCACCGCGCGTGTGGTGGAGGGCCAGGCTACGGGCGTTCAGGCTGCCGATGCCACGGGTGAAGCCCAGACGGAGAACGGAATGACCGCGGGCGCCGATTCGGCTGCCTCGAATGTCCGGTCTGGCCGACTTGCTTCCATTCGCATGTGGGTGGGCACGAACGTCCGTCGCGTTGCCCATACCGTAGAGTTTTTCTTCGTCGGATTGTTCGCCTCGGTGGTCGTGGTTTGCTTTTCTAGGCGTTCGTGGAGCGTATGCTCCCGTTGCGTGCCCGTATTGCTCTTTTGCGCCGCCTGTTCCGTTGGCGATCAGGTACATAAGATCTTTGTTCCCGGCAGGCATTTCGACGTTATCGATTTAGGATTCGATGCTGCGGGCTATGTCACCGCCATGCTGTTGGTATTGCTGGCGGCGACGTTGGTGCGCCATGCGACTCGGCCGATCGGCGCCCATGCGAGGCGCTAGCCGGTAACAAACCCGTTTCTGATAATGCGACCTTGTTGAATTATTTTGTGTCGCGCGTATTTCCGAGCGGTCGGATTTGAGGGGCGAGCGGTAGAACGCTCGCCCTTTGTGCGCCACGATGCGGCACAATGTGCCGCAAAAGCTGTTTGTATCCGGTACGAATCGTTCGTTGGTCTTTAATTCTTCTCAACGGAGGTGTTTGAGATGGCAAACGGATTGCTTTTGCGGCTTCGCGAGCGTGAGCTCAGCGCGAGCCCGGCGGAACGCAATGTCATCGCATATGTAAGCGCTCATCCGCACGAGGTGGTCGGGCTGTCCGTCCGCGGTCTTGCCGATGTCACGTTCTCCTCGCCCTCGAGCATTTTGCGCTTTTGCAAGCGTTTGGGTTTTGCGGGCTACAAGGAGTTCCAGCGCGAACTGATTGCCGAGCTGGCGCTCTTAGGTGACAAGAAAGACATAGCCCTCGAGGACATCTCCATGGATGACAGCGTCGAACGTATCGTGGGGAAGGTGATGAAAAGCAACGTGCGCACAATCGAGGCGACGGCGCGAACGCTCGATTACACCGTCTTGGAGCGATGCGCGGCCCGTCTTAAGCGGGCACGCGCGGTCAATCTGTTCGGTATTGGTGCCTCTCGTTTGGTCGCGCACGACCTGGCGCAAAAGCTCATGCGTGTCGACAAAGAGTGCCATCTGTACGACGACTGGCATGATCAGCTCTTATGTGCCAAGAACATGCATGAGGGCGATATGGCAATCGCCTTTAGCTACTCGGGCTTGACGCAAGAGGTGCTGGACTGCACCGCCGAGGCTCAACGTCACAACTGTCCCGTTGTGGCCGTTACCAAAGTAGATGGATCATCCAAGCTTGCCACCATGGCCGATGCCGTGCTCGGCGTCGCTGCGAGTGAACCCTTGGTCCGCAGCGGTGCCATGGCTTCGCGTATGGCCCAGCTTATGGTTGTCGATGCCCTGTACGCTGCTTACGTTGCCAGCGACTACGAACGGGCGACGCATGTCATAAAGCAAAACTACATCGAGAAACAGGAAAGATGAGGTGAATGAAATGCTCGATTTAACAAAATTCACGACCGAACAGCGTAATCAAAGGTCAATGGACCTCGATACGATGACATCGCTGCAAATCGTCACGACGATGAACGATGAGGATCTTCGTGCCGTCCAGTCGGTCACGAAAGTGTTGCCCCAGGTTGCCATGGCAATCGACTGGGCTGCTGAGACACTCGAGCGCGGCGGGCGCGTCTTTTACATGGGCGCAGGCACCAGCGGTCGTCTGGGCGTACTCGACGCTTCGGAGTGTCCGCCCACGTTTGGCGTGTCACCCGATCTGATTGTCGGGCTCATTGCCGGAGGCGAGACGGCGTTTATCAAGGCTGTCGAAGGTGCCGAAGACAGCGAGGAGCTTGGCGCGAGCGACCTGCGGGAGCGTGGACTCTCGGACAAGGATCTTGTCGTTGGCCTGGCGGCAAGCGGCCGTACTCCTTATGTGGTGGGCGGCCTTGCGTACGCCAAGGCAACTGGGTGCAAGACCATTGCAATTGCCTGCAACCAAGGGTCGAAGATCGGGGAGAGCGCAGATCTTGCCATTGAGCCCGTGCCCGGTCCCGAGGTGCTGACCGGCTCAACGAGGCTCAAGGCGGGAACGGTTCAAAAGCTCATTCTCAACATGATTTCGACCGGTGCCATGGTCAAGATCGGCAAGGTATACCAAAACCTGATGGTCGATGTGCAGCAGACGAACGAGAAGTTGGTGGTGCGCGGCCAGAACATCGTGATGGAGGCGACCGGCTGCACGCGCGAGCGCGCTGTTCAGGCGCTTGCGGATGCCGGCGGCCACGTAAAAACCGCTATTGTCTCGGTGCTGTTGGACTGCGATGCCGAGCAGGCTGCGGTAGCTCTTGAACGGGCGCACGGCCATGTCCGTACTGCGGTGAGTGGCCATGAGAAGAGCAATGCCGATGTCCAATAGGTGCACGGCGTGAGCTGATATGACATCTAGACGAGATACCCAATACAAGGAGGAGTTATGACGAACAAAGAGCTGGCTCAAAAGCTGCTGGACCTTTTGGGCGGTAAAGACAACGTGCTCGCAAACGCGGCGTGCATGACGCGCCTGCGCGTGACCGTCAAAGACACGGGCAACGTCGACACGGAGGGTATTAAGGCGCTCGACGGCGTGATGGGCCTGGTCGAGGACGACACGATGCAGATCGTGCTGGGTCCGGGCAAGGTGAATAAGGTGCTCGAGGAGTTCTCCAAGCTCACCGGCCTTGCGAAAGGCGTTGCCGACGAGAGCGTGGTTGACGCTGCGGCCACAAACAAGGCCGCGCAGAAAGCCAAGTACGAGTCCAAGCCGGTTCAGGCCTTCCTCAAGAAGATTTCCAATGTCTTCGTCGCCCTGCTTCCCGGCATCATTGCGGCTGGCCTCATCAACGGTATCTGCAACGTCATTAACGTCTCGACGGCAGGCGCGCTTGCAGGCGAGTGGTGGTACCAGGGCATTCGTTCCATGGGCTGGGCCCTGTTTGCCTATCTGCCCATCTTGGTGGGCTATAACGCGGCACGTGAGTTTGGTGGCTCCGCTGCGCTGGGCGGCATCGCCGGCATGATGTGTATCGCCAACAGTGCCATGCCCCTGCTTGCGCCTGGCGCGGCTGATCCTGCCACTGCCATTCTGCTGCCGCTCACCAATGCGCAGTACAACCCCGCGGCGGGTGGCATGATCGCGGCTCTCATCGCTGGTGCATTTTTTGCCTGGATGGAGCGTCAGATTCGCAAGGTTATGCCCAACGCACTCGACACGTTCTTGTCCCCGCTGCTGGTGCTCATCATCGGCGCCTTTGCTCTGATGCTCGTCATCCAGCCGGTTGGCGCATGGCTGACGACTGCCATCTTTAGCGTTTTGACCTTTATCTTCGAGAAACTGGGCGTCCTGGGCGGCTATATCCTGTCGGCAGGCTTCTTGCCGCTGGTGTCCGTCGGCCTGCATCAGGCGCTCACGCCGATCCACGCTATGCTCAACGATCCCGACGGCGCTACCAAGGGTATCAATTACCTGCTTCCCATCCTTATGATGGCTGGCGGCGGCCAGGTCGGTGCCGGTTTGGCGCTGTACTTTAAGACCAAGAACGCCAAGCTCAAGAAGTACGTCGCAGAGTCCATTCCCGTTGGAATCCTGGGTGTGGGCGAGCCTCTGATGTATGCTGTTACGCTGCCGCTCGTTCGTCCGTTTGTGACGGCCTGCCTGGGTGCCGGATTTGGCGGCGCGCTCGCGGCGCTGCTTCACATCGGCACGGTTTCTCAGGGCGTTTCCGGTCTGTTTGGCCTGCTGATCGTCGTTCCTGGCCAGCA
>CABUWA010000032.1 GCA_902495085.1 uncultured Collinsella sp.
AAATCCGCAGGAAATGCGAGCGCGAACAACTACCGTTCACCGATTTGTTTGATATTTTCCCTTGCCTTTATACGACGTTCACTCTAGCTGTTATGCCAGCTTTATCAGGATAAAGTACCCCAGAGACCCTACAGAAACTGCAGGGCGGCCACGGGATCCCCCGTGGCCGCCCTGTGGCGTAGCTAGTTTTTAGCTTTGATTGCCGCTTGGCATTAGGCGGCTGCGGCGGCCTTGTCGGTCGTTGCCTTGCTATCGCCGTTGCCCTGGCCCTCAAAATGCTTGTAGCACCAGCTGGTGACCAGCGGGGTCAAAATAGCCGTCACGATTGCGCAGGCAGCAACCTGTGCCGTGGCCGTCGCGAGCACCGCACCGCCGTACAAGGCCTCGTTGACGCTTGCCATGGCAGCAGGCGTGGCCACATTGGCTCCGGCGCAGCTCGAAATGGCCGCACCTGCGACACCCGTACCGCCCGTGAGCTTATCGACCGCGATAACGGGAATTGCAAAGACCACCGAGCAGATCACGCCGAGCAGAATACCGGGGAGACCGCCATTAATGAGCTGGCCAAAGGTCATGGTCGAGCCCATGGCAAAGAAGACGAGCACGATGATGGCGGAAAGTGCCGGTGCCATCATCTTCTTAAAGCTGGGGAACAGGTTGCCCAGGATAATGCCAACGACAATCGGAAGGATGGCGCCCACGAGCGACCAGCCAATCGGAGCCTGACCGGCGGCGCCAAGGACAATCATCGTGACCGGAGGGCCGACAACGAGCGTGGTGATGGCGACGGCGCCACGCTCGGCCTCGTTGCCCATGGTGCCCATCAGTCCAGCGTACATAGCGTTGTTGGCACCTGTGCAAGCCGCCAGCATCACCATGGCAGAGATACCAAACAGGTTGTCGTTGAACACATAAAGGATGAGCAGCGACACGGCAACGACCACGATCTGCTTGACGGCGATGATGATGGCGCCGCGGGCAGCGGCGGCAGGAGCACTCTTAAACGAAATCGTCGTACCGACGATAAGCAAAAAAGCGCCCACGAGCGGGCCTGCACCCTGCTGGGTCATGCCAAGCGTAAAGCTGCCGAGCGTTTTGAACAGGTCAGGGAACAGCGTGTTGAGCAGGCAACCCAGCAAAAGCGGCACCAAAATATTGGCACCCGGGATGGAGGACATCTTAAAGAACGGCTCCTTTGCCGCCGGCGCCTCCACCGCAGTCGATTCACTCATATATATCTCCTTTGGATGCATGCGAATCGTAGCCGCACGCGCCTATATCAGAAAGAAGGCGACGGTCCCGAGTCGCAGGAGCCGTCGCCGAATAATCGTCGTGGGGTATTACCCGTCCAGGACGATGCCGCCGTCGCAGTCGCCGATCTCGCCGTTCACGAAGCTGGCGAGGTCGGAAGCGAAGAACAGCACCATCTGCGCAGGCTCGCTGGCCTGGGCGGCGCGGCCCAGAGGAATACCGTTGATGATGCGCTGAGAGTTCTCGTCAGAGAGAATCGAGGTCATATCGGTCAACGTGAGCGAAGGGCACACGGCGTTGCAGCGGACGCCAAACTTGCCGCCTTCCTTGGCGACTGCCTTGGTTAGACCGTTAACACCGGCCTTGGAGCTGGCGTAGGCGGCGGTGCCGAGCAGGCCGCCACCGATCTTGCCCGCAACGGAACTCACGTTGACGATAGTGCCGGCATGGGCCGCCTTAAAGTGCGGGTACACGGCGTTCATCATGGTAAAGGTACCGTTGAGGTTGATGTCGATGGTGCGACGCCACTCGGTGTCATCGATCTCGTCGAACTTCTTGGTGCTGATGACGCCAGCGCAGTTGATCAGGATGTTGGTTTGCGGCAGGTCCGTAAAAATCTGCTCGACGGTCTCGCGCGCCTTGGGTGCATCGGCGACATCGAGCTGATAGAACTTGTTGCCCTCGCCAAGCTCGGCCACCGCGGCCTCGCCCTTAGCAGCGTTCCTTGCGATGAGCGCGACATGTCCGCCGCCCGCGACGATGCCCTTGGCGATCTCGAGGCCAATGCCCTGAGTGCCGCCCGTGACAATCGCGGTCTTGCCCGTGAAGTCAAATGCCATGACTCCATCCCCCTTTATATAAGGTGTCTCCTCGCGGGAAGTTGAAGCATCGCACGTGGCGATTATATGAGTCCCAGTCGTCATGGTGGTGACAACCCCTCGCCTAACCGCGTGCATGATAATTCTTTGAAACGCTACAATTATTGAATTATTTTAATTCTTTATACGCTCTTTATATTGCCTAGCGGCCAAGTAGATTTTTGGGACATGCCTAGAAATCTACCGAATGGAATGCTTGGGCGGGGGTATCATCTTGCACCGAAAATAGTTTCTAGTGTTAGGGGTTTTCGGTGGAAGATACCGATTTCCATGAGCTTGGACGTCAGCTCTTAACTGAGTTTGGCAGCATGCATCAGCGCATTTCGCGCTTTGCGGACAAAGCTCTCGGCGGCGAGATGGCTGTCATGCGCGCTCTCATGCGCGCTGGCGGCTCGCTCACGCCGAGCGAACTCGCCGATCGCGCCTGGGTCTCCAGCGCCCGCATCGCCAATATCCTGCGCGCCCTCGAGGCCAAGGGCTGGGTCGAGCGCGAGCACTCAAAGACCGACCGTCGTCGCGTACACGTCACAGTGACCGACAAGGGATTCCAGGTCATCGAAATCAAACGTCGGGAATTCGAGGACCGCACCGCAGCCTTCCTCGAGCAGCTCGGCGAAACAGATACCCAAGAGATGGTGCGCCTTCTTAGGCGTGCCAACGAAATTATCGACCGCAATCAAGAAAGGAGAGATGCCGAGTGAGGATTCTCAAGCTCTTTAAAAAACATATCCTGGCACTGTTCGCAGCTATCGTACTTATCGTAATCAGCTGCAACGCCGATCTGGCGCTGCCTACCTATATGAGCGACATCGTCGACGTGGGTGTGCAGCAAGGCGGCATCGCGTCGCCCGTGCCCGACACCATCCGTGCCGAATCGCTCGACGACCTCGAACTCTTTATGAGCGATAAGGACGCCAAGGCTGTGGAGGCCGTGTTTAGCAAGGCGGACAATAACGGCATTCGAACGTACAAGGGCGCCGAGGAGGAGCGTGCCGACGGCGGCAAGATTGCCGACATCATGAGCCTGCCTGAGACTGTCGTCCTTTCGTTCAACCAGGGCATCGATGCCAACTCCATGGGCGACATGACCGGCGCATCTACCGAGGCAAGCGATGGCGGCGCCGCCCAGGCCATGCCCACGCCCGAGCAGATGGCGGCGATGACGCCCGAGCAGCTCGCCGAGATGCAGCAGAAAGCCGCAGCGGCGCAGAACATGCAAAAGCAGATTGATGCCGACGGCGGTAAGATCACCATGAAGGGTCTGCGTCTAGGCGTTGAAGGCGGCCTAATCGACCAGGGCAAGCTCGTGGAGGGCGCCAACGATATGGCGGACAAAATGGGCTCCATGTCGGGTTCCATCGTGACCCAACGCGCCGTGAGCTATGTGCAAGACGAGTACAAGGCGCAGGGCATCGACCCCGCCGACGTGCAGAACGCCTACCTGGGCCGCATGGCGACCACGATGTTTGGTCTGTGCCTGATCTCGCTCGTCGCCACCATCCTGACCGGTGCCGTGGCTTCGCGCACCGCCTGCTCCATCGCCCGCGACCTGCGCCGCGAGACCTTCAACAAGGTTATGCACTTCTCGCCGGCCGAGGTGGGCAAGTTTAGCCAGGCCTCGCTCATCACCCGCTGCACCAACGACATTCAGCAGATCCAGATGGCCGCAACCCTGTTTATCCGCATGTGTCTGATGGCCCCCGTCATGGGCATCGTCGCCGTCATGCGCGTCCTGGCCAACCATACCGGCCTAGAGTGGACCATCGCCGTGGCCATCATCGCGGTCTCGGCCGTCGTCGGCGTGCTTATGGGCCTCACCATGCCCAAGTTCAAAAAGATGCAGAGCTTTGTGGACCGTGTGAACCTTACCGCCCGCGAGCTGCTCGACGGCCTTATGCCCATCCGCTCGTTCAACCGCGAGGAGCATGAGCTCGAGCGTTTTGACAAGGCTTCGCTCGACCTAATGACCACGCAGCTCTACACCAACCGCGCCATGAGCTTTATGATGCCGCTCATGATGCTCGTCATGAACTGCATCACCGTGCTTATCGTCTGGTTTGGCGCGCAGGGCGTGTCCGACGGCGTGATGCAGGTCGGCAACATGATGGCGTTTATCTCCTACACCATGCAGATCGTCATGGCGTTTATGATCCTCACCATGGTTTCGGTTATCCTGCCCCGCGCCGAGGTCGCAGCCGAGCGTGTGGAAGAGGTCATCACTTGCCCCACGAGCATCAACGACCCTGTCTCGCCCAAACTGCCCGTGGCCAGCGCGCCGCGCGGTGAGCTCACCTTCCGCGACGTGAGCTTCCAGTATCCCGATGCCCGCGCCGACGTCATCAGCGGCGTGAACTTCACCACGCATGCCGGTCAGATGCTCGGCATTATTGGCTCCACGGGCTCGGGCAAGTCCACACTCGTGCAGCTGATTCCGCGCCTGTACGACGTCACGGGCGGCAGCATTTCGCTCGACGGCATCGATGTGCGCGACATGACCCTTTCCGAGCTGCGCCGCCGCATCGGTTATATTCCGCAGCAGGGTCGTCTGTTCTCGGGTACCGTCGAGAGCAACCTCAAGTTTGCCGGCGACATGGTGAGTGACGAGGATATGCGCCAGGCAGCACGCGTCGCCCAGGCGGAGGACTTTATCGCCGAGCGCGAGGACGGGTACGACTCCCCCATTAGCCAGGGCGGCTCCAATGTTTCGGGTGGTCAGCGCCAGCGTCTGGCCATCGCCCGCGCGTTGGCCAAAAAGCCCGAGGTCGTGGTGTTCGATGACTCGTTCAGTGCCCTCGACTACAAGACCGACGCGCGCCTACGCGAGGAGCTGGCCAAAAACGTTACCGACGCCGCGCTCGTGGTCGTGGCCCAGCGCATCGCGACCATCATGCACGCCGACCAGATCATCGTGCTCGACGACGGCCACGTAGTGGGCACCGGCACGCACGAGGAGCTGCTGCGCAGCTGCCCAGCGTACCTGGAGATCGCACAGTCGCAGCTTTCCGCCGAGGAGCTGGGGCTTACCCAAGAAGAAATTGCAGCCGTCATGGAAGGAGGCGAGCGCTAATGGCAGACGAGACCAAGACTCAGATTCCCAAGCCCACCCGCCAGCGTGGTCCCATGGGCCGCATGGGCGGCATGCGTCGCGGCGAAAAGGCCAAGGACTTTAAGGGCACCATGAGGCAGCTGCTCGGCTATATCGGACAGCATAAGATTGCCGTGTTTGCCGCCGTCGCCTTTGCCGTGTGCTCGGTCATCTTTAACATTGTGGGACCCAAGGTGCTCGGCCAGGTTACGACCAAGCTGTTCGAAGGCCTGGTCGCCAAGGTCAACGGTACCGGCGACGTTGACTTTGACTGGATCGCCAAGACGCTCGGCTTTTTGCTCTGCCTGTATCTGGCGAGCTCTGTCTGCAGCCTCATCCAGGGCTGGCTCATGACCGGCGTCACGCAAAAGATTTGCTACCGCATGCGCAAGGAGATCGCCGCCAAGATCGCTGTCGTTCCAATGAGTTACTTCAACGGCCACAGCAAGGGCGACGTGCTCAGCCGCATCACCAACGATGTCGACACGCTGGGCCAGTCGCTCAACCAGAGCGTGACGCAGCTCATCACGTCGGTGACGCAGATTATCGGCGTGCTCGTCATGATGCTTTCGATCAGCCTGCCGCTCACCGGCGTCACCGTGCTCACGCTGCCGGCGGCCGCGATTATCCTGACCGTAATGATTCACTTCTCGCAGCCGTACTTCCGCGAGCAACAGCAGGTCCTGGGCACCGTCAACGGCATTATCGAGGAGGACTTTGCCGGCCAGAACGTCATCCAGGTGTTCGACCGCGCCGAGGCCTCAATCGAGGAGTTCGACCGTCAAAACGACCGCCTCTTTATTAGTGGCTGGCGCTCGCAGTTCCTGTCGGGCCTGATGATGCCGCTTATGAGCTTGGTGGGTAACATGGGTTACGTGGGCGTCGTCGTGGTGGGTGCGCAGCTCGCGCTGACCGGCAATGCCACGCCCGGCGACATCCAGAGCTTTATCCAGTACGTGCGCAACTTTACGCAACCCGTGCAGCAGCTGGGCAACGTGAGCAACACGATGCAGTCGATGGCAGCTGCCACCGAGCGTGTGTTTGAGTTTTTAGCCGCACCCGAGGAGGAGCAGAAGGCCGACGCGCAGATCCCTGAGAAGCGCCCCGGCCACGTGGAGTTTGACCATGTGAAGTTTGGCTATACGCCCGACAAGACCATCATCCACGACTTTAGCTGCGAGGCTAAGCCCGGCCAAACCATTGCCATCGTCGGCCCCACCGGCGCCGGCAAGACCACGCTCATTAAGCTGCTGCAGCGCTTTTACGACGTGGACGGCGGTTCGCTGCGCGTCGAGGGCGTCGACGTGCGCGACTGGGACCGTGCGGCACTGCGCGGCGAGTTTGCCATGGTACTGCAGGATACCTGGCTGTTTAACGGCACCATCCGCGAGAACATCCGCTACGGACGCCCCGATGCGACCGATGCCGAGGTCGAGGCCGCCGCACGCGCCGCACGCTGCGACCACTTTATCCATACGCTCGCCGGCGGCTACGACTTTATGATCAACGAGGAGGGCACTAACCTGTCGCAGGGTCAGCGCCAGCTCGTGACCATCGCCCGTGCCATTTTGGCCGACCGCCCGGCGCTGATTCTGGACGAGGCGACCTCCAACGTGGATACCCGCACCGAGGAGCTTATTCAGCGTGCCATGGATGCGCTGATGCAGGGCCGTACCAGCTTTGTTATCGCGCACCGCCTGTCCACGATCCGCAACGCCGACGTGATCTTGGTGATCCGCGACGGCGACATCGTCGAGAAGGGCACGCACGACGAGCTGCTCGCCCAGGGCGGCTTCTACGCCGACCTGTACAACTCGCAGTTCGACGAAGCGGCGTAAAAACCGGCGGCAAACAACCGCAATGCCAAGAAAACGGGGGCGCAGGACAACCTGCGCCCCCGTTTTGTGTCCTTCGAGCCTCGAAACGCCTTCCCTGAGACCTCACTGACGGCGCTTTCCAGACCCCGTGGGCAAAAAAGGGCAAATATGAGTACTGTTACCTTTTTAGTAACAGCCAAAACCGCCTCAAATGCCGCTCCCACGGCTTACACGCGTCCCTAAATTGATCAAACAGCACCATAGCGGACTTATATGTGTTTGCGTTAATGAACATATTTTGCTGTTATGTCTATTATTTTGCGAAGGCAATATGATACTAAGATAGCAACCGTACTCATATTTGGCATTTTTTGCCCACAGGGTATTTCCTAGGGAACCGACAACAGCCTTAGGGTCCCGCGCGGCGCCGCTCCCTCCCGGCATCCGCCGACGTTTACCCAGATAAAACCTGCCAAAATAAACCTGTCCCTTTTTGGTAGGTTTCGGGGTGACAAGGGCTTGCACTTTAGCGTGCGACAGCGGATAATGCCGAGCATTCGACAATACGCTTATTGCTCTTTCTATAGATTGAGGAGACCCCTATGGCCATGGAATTCAAACGCAGGCTGCCGATCCCCATGGAGATCCGCGAGGAAATGCCACTTTCTGCCGAGCTTACCGCCAAAAAGCAGGCATTTGACGCCGAGGTCGCCAAAGTCTTTACCGGCGAGGACGCACGCAAGGTGCTTATCATCGGCCCGTGCTCTGCCGACCGCGAGGATTCGGTGCTTGAGTACATGAACCGACTGGCCAAGACCGCCGAGGAGGTCAAGGACAAGCTCATCATCATTCCGCGCGTCTACACCAACAAGCCGCGCACCAAGGGCACCGGCTACAAGGGCCTGCTGCACAACCCCAACCCCGAGGCTCCCGACGATCTGCTCGAGGGCGTCAAGGCCATCCGCCATATGCACCTGCGCGTTATTGAGGAAACGGGCTTCTTCACCGCCGACGAGATGCTCTATCCGTCCAACTACCAGTACCTCGTTGACCTGCTGAGCTATGTTGCCGTGGGCGCACGCTCGGTCGAGAACCAGGAGCATCGCCTGGTGTCGAGCGGCATTTCGGTACCCGTCGGCATGAAGAATCCCACTGCCGGCTCTACCACCGTTATGCTCAACTCCATTTACGCCGCGCAGGCGCACCAGAGCTTCATCTTCCGCAACTGGGAGGTCGAGTGCGCCGGCAACCCGCTCGCACACGCCGTTATGCGTGGCTACATCGGTCTCGATGGGCGCACCTACCCCAACTACCACTACGAACACCTGGAACGCCTGGCCGAACGCTATACCGAGCATGCCGGCTATGCCAATCCGGCAGCGGTCATCGACTGCAACCACGACAACTCGGGCAAGCGTCCGCTGGAGCAGTATCGCATTTGCAAGGAGGTGCTCGACAGCTGCCGCCGCAACGAGTCCATCTCCAAGCTGGTCAAGGGCTTTATGATCGAGTCCTACCTGGAGGATGGCAACCAGCCGGTCGACGGCGGTGTCTTTGGCAAGTCAATCACCGACCCGTGTCTGGGCTGGGAAAAGACCGACTACCTCATCCACGAGATCGCGGAACGTATTTAGAGTTACGGCGTTTTACCAAACGCCGTAACCGTCCGACGCTGCAAGCGCCCCTAGGCGGCAATCTGACGTTCAGTCGTCGGTCGCGTACCCAAAGTACGCTTCCCTCCTCTTTCACGTCACCTTGCTCGCTTAGGGGCGTTTTCGCTGACTTATGCTCAACCTACGATAATTCCAAACTGGGTGAGTTACTCGCTGTAGCGGGTGGCGATGGCGGCTCGCACCATGCCGGTGCTCATGAGGTAGGTCACCAGGAAGTAGCCGCCGTAGGCTGCCAGGAAGATTGCACAGGTGAGGCCCACGGTGCCACCGATGCTCATATTTCCGAATATGCTCACCAGCTCGATGATCACCTTAAGTGCCACAAAGGAGTGCGCCAGGCCCACTGCCAGCGGGAACAGGAAGAATACCGCTTGCTGCGCCATCACCGAATGGCGGATCTGGCGGTCGTCGCAGCCGATCTGTGCCAGCACACGATAGCTGCGGCTGCCGTCGGCCACGTTGGAGAGCTGCTGGATCGACAGAATCGCCGCGCATGCAACGACCAATACAAAGCCGATGTAGATGGCTAGGTAGCTAATAAGACCGTTCATTTGCGCTGCTTGCGTGTACATCTCGGAGCGTGTGATAAAGATTCCCCACGACCCCGGCTCCTTGCCGTCAACGAGCAGATTGTCGAGCAGAGTGTGTTTAATGCTCTCGTCTGCCTCGGTCGTATCCATCCCCTGTTTGTAGTTAACGAGCAGGCTACTGGAATACGGCTGCAGATTAAGCTGGGACAACAGCTCGTCGGCAACGACGACGGTACCCGGATTGCTGCCCATCGCCGAGTTGGCGATGGCCGCCGTATCTTCGTCCGACTTATCGGTTGCGGGCTTGAGCGTATGCCCGCCCAAGGTAAGGGCATGGCCGCCAGCCATATACTTGGTGTACAGGTCGACCAGCTCGCCGCCCATCTCACATGTGAGCAGATACTGGTCGTGACCGATGTGCACCGGCTCCTCGCCCATCATCTGACGCAGTTTGTTGTACTGGCTCGCCGGCGTCACAAACAGACCCATCGTATCGGCATTGCTACCCCCGAATGCCTTGGGAAGCTTTTCGCCCATGGTCTTGCACATCTCACTTGGGGTCACCGAAGGATTCGAGCCGCCAAATGGGTAACTCAGATACGAATCGATCTGCACATGCTCACCGGCAACATCGGCGATATCGACCTTCTTGCCGGTCCCGTCGTTGTTGTCCGCCGACTTGCCCTTGCCGTGCCATGCAGGGTACAAATCGACCGTTGTATCGGCCAACACCATGCGATCGGCCTCAGACGGATTGACATACCCTTTGTACCCTTTGTAGTAGTCGAGCGTATCGGGCGTGTAATAGACATACGTCTGAGACACGTCAACAGGGTTGTAGCGCTCCAGGTTTTCGTTCATCACGTTGGCAATTGACATACCGCACGTCACCGAGGTGATGGCCAAAAACAGGAGCATCGCGATGACGCCCATCGAAAAGCACACCGTGTTGACCTTGGCCGCAAGCTGGCGCACGGTAAACATGTTGAGACCGCGCCAATACACGCCGCGCAGGCTCTGCAGCAGCTTGATGAGCATGCCCGAGAGTCCCCAGAACAGGGCAAAGGTGCCCACGGTAACCATAGCGGTCGTAATACCAAACTGGTTCATGGCCTCTTGCAGCTTGCTGTCCGTCGCGGTTAGCGGGAACCCATCACGTAGCAGACGGTAATAGGCCACGCCCACAAGCACCACGCCCACGGCAAAAATGGCAATCGCGATCCAGGGGTTGCGTGTCTTGATGCTCTCGTTGCGACGCTCGGCACCCATAAGCTCGATGAGTTTGGTACGACGCACGGCGCGAAGGTTCAGCAGTAGCGTGAGCACAAACATCACGAGCATGCAGGCAAGGGTCAGGCTGAACGCATGCACCGAGAAAAAGAAGTGGAAATTGGCGATCTGTGTCTTAAAGAGCGAGGCCGTAAAGAACGTCATGAGCTGGGAGAGTCCCACGCCCAGCACAATGCCGGCGACAAAGGCGCCGACCGAGACGATCACCGTCTCGAGCGCCATGATCGTGGCGACGCGCCCGCGCCCCATGCCGAGCACCTGGTACAGGCCAAACTCCTTCTTGCGGCGTTTCATGATGAAGTTATTGGCATACACCATCAAAAAGGCCATGACACCGGCCAAAAAATACGTCAGGTAGCCGAGCATGCTGTCCATAACCCGCGCCAAGCCCTCTTCATTAATTCCGGCGATGTCAACCTGCATCGAGACGGTGTTAAAGGCATAGAAGACCGTAACGCCCAGGGTGAGCGTCAAAAGGTAGACGAGGTAGTCGCGGCCGGCGCGGCGGACGTTGCCCCAAGCGAGTTTACAGAGCATCGGAGCCCTCACCGCCCATCATGGCAACGACCTCCATAATGCGGTCGAAGAACTCTCGGCGGTCGTTGTCGCCACGGCGCAGCTCGGTGAAGATCTTGCCGTCGCGGATAAACAACACGCGGCTCGTGTAGCTGGCAGCAAAGCTGTCATGCGTGACCATGAGCACGGTGGCGCGCAGGCGGCGATTGAGGGCCTCCAGGCTCTCGAGCAGCAGGCGAGCGCTCTTGGAATCGAGGGCACCGGTGGGCTCGTCGGCCATGATCATGGTGGGGTCGGTGACGAGCGCGCGAGCCGCGGCAACGCGCTGCTGCTGACCGCCGGACATCTGGTAGGGATACTTGTCGAGCACCTGACTGATGGACAGGCGCGCGGCCACATCCTGCACGCGGGTCGAGATCTCTGCCGAGTTTGTGCGGGCGATAGTGAGCGGCAGGGCGATGTTCTCGCGTGCCGTGAGCGTATCGAGCAGGTTGGAGTCCTGGAAGATAAAGCCGAGCTCCTCGCGGCGGAACTGCGAGAGTTTGGCCTGCTTCATACGCGTCACGTCCTGGCCGTTGATGCGGATCATGCCACTTGTGGCGCTATCGATGGTCGACACGCAGTTGAGCAACGTCGACTTGCCCGAGCCCGAAGCGCCCATGATGCCAACAAATTCGCCGCGGTTGACGGTAAAGCTGACGTCGTTGAGCGCGCGGGTCACGTTGCCCAGCGCTCCATATACTTTTTCGAGATGCGCGACCTCCAGTACCGGGGTCGCCATGTGCGTGGTTTGCATACCGAGTCCTTTCTTGCGATTAGTCTACGGCATCTATAGTCGCAAGAAGCCGAGTCGGCTACCATCGATATGGCTTACGCTTGCCTTACCGTTGTGTAAGGTACGGGTAGCTAGCCTGCCACGTGTTGATATTGAGAGAGGACTCCTGTTGAAGACTGTTCATGTTGCCGCTGGGATCATTCGCAAGGAAGGATCTGACGAGCTGCTTGCCGTGCAGCGCGGCTATGGCGACATGCAGGGACTTTGGGAGTTCCCCGGTGGCAAGCTCATGCGCGGCGAGACGCCCGAGGACGCCGTACGCCGCGAGCTCATGGAAGAGCTGCAGGTCAAAGTCACCAACCTGCGCGATTTCTATACCGTTGAGTACGACTACCCCGATTTCCATCTCTCCATGGAGTGCTACTACTGCTCGCTCGCCGATGAATCCGATGAGCCTCAGAAGCACGACCGTCAGCTCGATATCCGCTGGATTCCGCGCACCTCGCTTGCCACGGTGGAATGGATGCCCGCCGACAAGGGGCTCATTGATGCCCTAATTGAGCTGAAGGAAGACCGGCTTGAGGCAAGCGCCGCCGATGACGCCGAGGCCGCCATGGCCGACGAGTCTGCCGCCAAACCCAAGCGCGCACCTAAGCGCCGTAGCAAAAAGCGCCCCAAGCCCGGCCTGCTGGACGGCATCGATACCTCGGACCTTTCTGCCGACGAGCGTGAGCTCGTGCGCCGTCGCGCCGCTATAAAAAAGTCCATGAAGGGCAACAAGCGTGCGAACACCAAACCTGAGCTGCTCGTTCGCCAGCGCCTGCGCGCCGCAGGCCTTACGGGATACCGTCTGGAATGGAAGGTGCCCGGAAAACCCGACATCGCCTTTCCCGGGCGCAAGATCGCCATCTTCGTCAACGGCTGCTTTTGGCATCGCTGCCCCAAATGCAACCCAAGTCAGCCCAAGCGCAATGTTGAGTTTTGGGAGGCAAAGTTCCGCCGCAACGTCGAGCGCGACCGAGCCGCCGTGGCAGCACTCACTCAAATGGGCTGGACACCCATAACCATCTGGGAATGTGAGCTCAAAAAGGACCGCATCGACGCCACGATGGAAAAGGTCATCGAGCAGGTGCGCACTGCAGAGCTGCAGCGCTAGGAACGAGCCGTCCACACGCCCCGCACGTCCGCGCCACATCCACGTCACAAACCTTAGAAAGCTCTTAAGCCCAAAACCTTTCAAGAGTGTTACTCGATAGCTTTTACCTGCGGTTTCATCGTAACACCAAACCAGGTTAAGCCTTTCTTTAGCGCTTCTTTGCGACGTCCGCGGCATAATACTGCCAACGCACGGGATCTAGCAGCACACCCCGTGCGCAAACTTTTGGTGGACATCGAGGAGGCCGCATAAGCATGCATTCTTCCAATGACGCAGCACAGCAGCCATCCCTAAATCATGCGAACCTTTTCTCCTTCCCCCCGACACAGAGAAACGGCTTCCTCGACTCCCCCACCACAAAAGCCAAACGCTCAACCGACCAGAGCCACAACTTGCGAGCATCGTTCGAAAAGCTCCAAGCATCCCTAGACAAGGCGTTCCCCGAACAGGCAAGAGCAATCTAAGCCCATCGCGCTTTATACTGATGCCATGCGAAACATGGATCACATAGAATTGCACCGCGGAGGACGCGAGGAAGCGTTTCCCGAGACCGCCGAAGACTGGCCCTATATTGCCGAACGCGCAGAATTCGCTCGCTATCCGGGCAATTCCGTCCCCTGGCACTGGCATTCCGAAGTTGAGCTTTTCTACATGGAGCAGGGAGCGATTGACTATCGAACGCGCGCGGCTCATGAGCACGTACGCTTTGAGGAAGGGTCCGCCGGCTTTATCAACGGCGGCGTTTTGCACAGCACGCTGCAATCACCCAATTCGGCGCCAGCCATTCAAATGCTGCATATCTTTCAGCCGTCGATGCTCGGCGATCCCGCGGGACGTCTCCAAAAGCGTTACATCAACCCATTGCTTCAATGCCGAGGCGTCGATGTGCTCAAATGGTCGCCCACCAATCCCGACGATATGCCCTTTATCGATTTGCTGAAGAGCTCCTTTAGCCACGACCTTCAACGGCCGCAGAACGAGATGGCGCTTCGAAATAGTTTGTCAGAGCTCTGGATTCAGATTAACGCCAAGGCCGAACCGCTCTTTTCTTCCGACGGCGCCTCTTGGATGACCAGCCGCGACGTACAGTTCAAGGCAATCCTGGACTTTATCCGCGCAAACTATGCAGCCGCTATAGATGTGCCTCAGATGGCATCTGCAGCCGGCGTAAGCGAAAGAGAGTGTTACCGCATTATCGAAACTTGTGCAGGAACGACCCCGGCGGCATATCTACGCGCATACCGCATAAACCGTGCTTGCGAACTTTTGGCACACACCACGCGAACGGTACAGACAGTCGCGCGCCAATGCGGATTTATAACAGCGAGCCATCTTGGCCAGGTATTTAAAGAACAAATGGGGGGCACTCCTTCGAGCTATCGAGCAGCGAGGCAGAATCTCGATAGCACCAGGCAGAAATCCCGCTAGCCCTTCTTCTGTCACTGCATCAAACTTGCAGGCAAACAACAGAGAGGAGCAATCATATGAAGCACTTTGACCATATCGTATTTGACGTTGATGGGACATTGGCAGATACAGAAGAAAGCGTTCTGTCATCGCTTGTCCAGATTGTTCAAGAAGAAACCGGCAAAACGCTTCCCCGACACGAGCTTGACTTTGCCCTCGGCATACCCGGCAAGGATGCCCTTGAGAAACTTGGGATCTACTCGCAGGCAACGTTGGATCGCTGGTGCCAAGTTGCCGCCAGCTTTAAAAGCACCATCAGCGTGTTTCCCGGCTTGCACGAAGTTATCGCAACACTCTCCGACAACGGCTGCAAACTTGGCATCGTCTCCTCACGTGCGCACGACGAATACGCAGAAGAAATTGCACCCCTTGGCTTCGATAAGTATTTTGAGCACATCATCCTTGTCGAAGACACAACCGAACATAAACCCGCACCCGCACCCATGCTCGAATATCTCCGGCGTACGGGCGCGAATCCTGGCAACGTCGTCTACGTTGGCGACACCGTCTACGACGAACAATGCGCAACTTCGGCAGGGGTCAGTTTTGCCAGAGCGGCATGGGGATCACACCAAGACATCCCAAACGCCACCTACAACCTCAAAACCCCCAACGACCTACTAACCCTAACAACCAAATAACCCACGCGTCCCACCCTTTCAGCCCCAACACCACAAGGGCGATTGAGCAGGACGGTTTGGGCGGGTCCCGTACCTAGTTTCCAAAATCATTCCGCAGCGCGAAGGCCCCCGTTGTCAACGCTTCGAAGAAGCGAGACAACGGGGGCCTTCATGCGCGAGGACGTTTTGGAAACTAGGTACGGGACCCGCCCAAACCGTCCGGTGGGATCAGAGTACCCTTGCTGTTACTCTGCTTTGCCCACAGAGTTGAGGTTGGTCATGCGGATCTTAACCAGCTCGGTGATCTCACGCATACCCTCCTTGGCCGGCTTCTTGGGATCGAAGCAGGCGG
>CABUWA010000033.1 GCA_902495085.1 uncultured Collinsella sp.
AAAGTAAATGCAAAGGTAAACCGTATTATGTTTGCACATTATGAACGTATCAGTCAAATAATTGACCGTGAAAACCAAACAAACCAGATAAACGGCGTGGTATGGCCCCTCAACAAAGCATCAACCAGCGCTACGAGGTCGGAGCATTCCTAAATGTATAGTTGCCCGGAGAGCGCACATTGATATACGTTACGCCCTCTACCTGCGAAAGCAACTTGGTGACTACGCGTTCTTTCTTGGCGATATCGTCCGAATCGCCCAGCGACACCTCAATGCCGTTATTGAGGTTTGCCGAGATGGCTTCGACCGAAGGCGTGGAAATATCCTTGACTTGTCCCAAGAACTCGCTCGAAAAACCACGCACATAATCCAGGCCGGCCTTAACGGCCTTGGAGCTCACCGCCTGGCCGGAAACCGGAGCGACATCCGCCGAGACATCAGTCAACAGCACCGCGCCATAATGCTTAGCGAGCGCCAGCGCGGCATCGATTCCGGTCAAGGTATTTGAACCCTGCCCTGTTGTGATGACGTTGCCCTGGTCGTCCACTTCGACCGACGTCGACAGCGGGGCGATCCAGGTGTCATCATCCCCGATGGCCCAGGCAAGGTCATCGGAGCTGATATAGGCAATTGCGATGACCTTGCGCTCCATCGGCGTAATGATGAGCGTATGCGGGAACTGACGCTGGACATCCACGCCCGAGACCCACGGGTTCTGCTTGAGGTCCTCGGTAATCTGGTCGGGATCGACGTTAAAAAGCGACGTTCCCTCGGGCAAATCGATCAGCTGGATAGCATCGTGCTTCGTCACATGCTCGCTGCCTTGAATCTGAATATCAGTGGCGGTAAACAATCCAGAGTTAATCACCACGATGGCAACGACGACGAGCACGGCCAAGACGGCCAGAACGCCGCCCACGATTTTGCCTTTGCCTGTAACGACAGAAGCGGCGTCTGATGTTTTATTTACCATCGCCCCAAGTGAAGACAACGGGTTGACGCCTTTTTTACCCGAAGACTTCTTGGCGGTAGCCGGCACCGATGTCAGCGAGCGCGGTTTCGATGCGCCCAGCGTGCGACCTGGACGCGGCGCTTTAGTTCCCGTCGAGGGCTTAGGAGTTGCCATGGGACGGGCAGGCTTGGCGCCCATAACAGGCTTTGACGTCACCGAGGGACGCGAAGACTTTTTTGCGGCCGGACGATTACCGAGCTGCGAGCCGACGACCGGACGACTGGTCTGTCGAGCATGCCCGACAGACTTAGAGCGCGCGACGGTATTGCGTTGAGGTTTGGCAGGCGCGCCGGAACGCCCTCCGGCGCGGCGGAAGGTGGGTTTCGATGCTCTAGAAGCCGAGGAATTTAACTTCCGGTCTGAGCTCGATGCCATACGCCTCCCTCACCTTTCCGTGCACATGTCTGATAACCGCGGCAACGTCATCGGCCGAGGCAGTTCCGTTATTAACGATAAAATTAGCGTGAACGGGCGAAACTTCCGCGCCGCCAATCGAAAAACCCTTTAATCCACAATCCTCGATAAGCTTGCCCACGCTCGCATCGGGCGGGTTGCGAAAGACCGACCCGCAGGATGCGCGACCCATGGGCTGCGTACGCTTGCGCCTCGTCAGGTACCGCTCCATGCGCTCGCGAATGTCGGCCTTGGGCGCCGGTTTAAGCTTGAGCACGCACTCGAGGATGATCTCATTGCGGGGAAGGCTACATTCGCGGTAGCCCCAAGTGATCTCGGACCCCGCATAATGCTTGATACCGGATGCCGGGTCAAACGTTACGACATCCTCAACCAGCGAGCCAATCCACTCGGTCCGTGTGCCGGCATTCATAGATATCGCACCGCCGACCGAACCAGGGATGCCAACGGCAAACTCAAGGCCCGAGAGGCTACGCGACAGGGCATCGTTGACCAGGCGCGCAAACATCACGCCCGCACCGACCGTCAGCGTACAACCGTCATCGGCAACAACCGTGCGCTGAAACTCACGTCCGAGCGAAATGACGGCACCGCGATAACCGCCATCGGCAACCAGCAGATTGGAGCCCTTGCCGATGATGACCCACGGCACCTGCTCGCGATCGAGCACCGCCACGGCGCGGCGGAGGGCATGATAGCTATGGCACGTCACAAAGAGGTCGGCCTTGCCGCCGATACGATAGCTCGTATGACGCGCAAGGCGTTCGTCCTCGATCACATCCGTGTCGATCATGCCCGAGAGCGCCATGACGGCGTTAAACAGACCCATTAGACTTAAGCGTCTTTCTTGGCAGTCAGATACTCGATAAACTCGGGACCGACGGTCGTAACGTCACCGGCACCCATGGTGAGCAGCAGGTCGCCCTCGCCCACCATCTGCTCGAGCTCCTGATTAAGCTCAAGACGACTGGAGCAGTACACGACCTCCTTGCCAGGATGCTTGGCGCGCACGGTATCGGCGAGCATTTTAGAGGTGACACCCGGAATGGGCATCTCGCCAGCCGAGAACACATCAATCAGCAGCAGTTTATCGGCATTGGCAAATGCATCGGCAAAGTCGTCGCACAGGGCCTGCAGGCGCGAATAGCGGTGCGGCTGGAACACGACGTCGACGTGCTTGTAGCCCAGCGACGAAGCGGCAGCAAGCGTCGCCTTGATCTCGGTGGGGTGATGGCCGTAATCATCGACCACGGTGATGCCATCGATATCGCCCACGTGGGTAAAGCGACGGCGGACGCCCTCAAAGCTCGAGAGCGCCTTGGCGGCGGCGTCGATGTCAAGGCCCAGGACATGGGCGACGGTGAGCACCGCCGTGGCGTTGAGCATATTGTGGCGACCGGGATTGCTCTTGATCTCCACAGCATGCTCAGTGCCGTCCTCAAAGCGAACGATAAAGTCACTCTGGATGCCCTGGACGTCCGGATGCACGCAGACGATGTCGTTGCCCTCGGCAAAGCCGTAGGAAAGCACGTGACGGCCCGTCGACTTGGCGAGCTCGACCAGATGCGGGTCCTCTCCGCAGACGATGACGGTGCCGTCCTCGCCCACCAGGCTCATGAATTTGGCAAAAGTCGCCTCGATCTCCTCGATACCCGAGTAGTGATCGAGGTGGTCGGCCTCGACGTTGGTCACAATGACCACGTTGGGGTTCAGGAACAGGAAGGAGCTGTCGGACTCGTCGGCCTCGGCGACAAAGTAGTCGCCCGAGCCGTTCTTGCCGTTCGTGTCATAGCCCTCGACGATGCCACCGATCAAGAAGCTCGGATCCAGACCCATGCGGTCGAGCATGGTGGCGCACATCGAAGACGTGGTGGTCTTGCCATGCGTGCCGGCAACAGCGACGGTGGTGTAGCCGTGGCCCAATGCAGAGAGCATCTTGGCACGGGGCCACACGGGAATACCAAGCTCGCGAGCGCGCACGAGTTCAGGGTTGGACTCCGGAATAGCCGTGGAGACAACAACCACGTCGGGCTTGACCTCGTCGATCGTGGCGGCCTCATGGCCCACATGCACCTTCACACCAGCGCGGGTAAGCTGGCGGATATAGCGTGACGTCTTAAGGTCGGAGCCGGTAACGGCATAACCGCGCTCGTGCAGAACGAGGGCGATGCCGCTCATGCCGGCGCCGCCGATACCGATAAAGTGGGCGCTCTTAAACTCGGGCGCGGAGGTTGCAGTCTGGGAATCAGCCATGTGCTCGTGTACTCCTTGCGTAAACACTGCCTGTAACCCGTTAACTGTACCGCACCTACCGCATCAGCGCGAGGGCGACCGACGATATCCCGTCTAACTAACGCAAACCCTCTACCGCATCCGCCAGAAGAGCGGCGGCCCTATCCTGAGCCAGACCACGCGCCGCCTGGCGCATGGCGTCGCGCGCCGCCGCGTCATCGACCAGGTGCATCAGCTCATCGGCAAAAGCAGAACCGTCGATATCGGCATCGGCGCAGAGCACGCCGGCCCCGGCGTCGACCAGATAACGGGCATTGGTGGTTTGGTGGTCGGCCGTCGCATGCGGATACGGCACGAGCACCGAGGGCACGGCGAGCGCCGCGATCTCGGCCACGCTCGATGCGCCCGAACGCGAGAGCACCAAATCGGCAGCAGCCAGCATATCGCCCATGTTGTCGATGTAAGGCTGGACGCGGTAACGCTTCGCCTCCTCGGGCGTCAGCGCCAAAGCGCGCTCGGTCTCCTCAAAGCCGTCGGCACCCGTCGAATGCAACACATAGAGGTTCTTGCGCGAAAGCAGCTCGTTTTTGAGCGAAACCACACGCTCGTTGAGGTGCTGGGCGCCAAGTGAACCGCCAAAGACGAGCAGCAGCGTAGCGTCCTCGGGAACGCCAAGTGCTTTGCGGCCGCGAGCGCGATCGCCCTCGATCACCGAGCGACGTACGGGGTTGCCGGTCATGAGCACGTGGCCAGGGTCACCTTCGCGCTCAAAGACCGAGCGCGCTGCCGGCACCGAGATGCACACGCGGGCGGCGTGGGAGTTCATCATCTTGTTGGCCAGGCCCGGAACAGAGTTCTGCTCATGCAGCAGATACGGAACGCCCGCGCCCTTGCACCACCCCAGCAGCGGAACCTCGACATAGGCACCAAAACCGACGGCAGCATCGGGCTTGCCGACCTTTGAGAAATAACTGGCGAGCGCACGCTTGGCCTTGTTGACACGCCACAGCGAGGTCAGCGCCGTCCAAGGACGGGAGCGGTCGAAGCCCGTGACCGTAATGGGCACAAAATCAAACCCAGCCTCGGGGACCAGACGACCCTCGAGCTTGCGCGACTGGCCCACGAACACAACATGGTGGCCACGGTCACGCAGCTCTTCGGCCAAGGCGAGCGCGGGGTTGATATGTCCTGCCGTGCCGCCGGCTGCAATAGCAACGGTCATTTTATCGGTCATGGTAGTCCCTTCGTACACGCGGTCCCTGGTCGTCGGTGCGCAGACGCGCCGACGGGTCCGAGTTCAAATCGATTCGATTATATCCGCCGCCCGCATTGCGAGGAGTGGGGCGCTGAGGACGACCTTGCGGCGCCGTTCGCTGACGCGGGCGGGCTGCCGGCTCGGTCGCAGAGCCATCCAGGACGGTAAAACCGTTACGCGAAGATCGCTCGCCGCGCACGTGGGGCACGCCGGCGGTACTCTCATCCATAACGGCAAAGCTCTCACGGCGGCGGTCATACTCATCGCGGCGGGCGCTCTCATACGAAACGCGCAGGATCAGACCGGCAAGCATAAGCGACACGATAATCGACGAACCGCCGTAGCTAATAAACGGCAACGGTTTGCCCGTCATGGGAAACACGTTGAGGATGCCCAACGCGTTAATCAAAAACTGCACCGCGAGAATGACCGCGGAGCCAGACGCCATAAGCGCGCCCCGACGATCGGTCGCCTGCTCGGCAATGCGAAACGCCGAGTAGATCAGCATCGCAAACACCAAGAAGAACAGCACGGTTCCGACAAAACCGACTTCCTCGCCAATGATGGCCAAGATGTAGTCATTGTGCGCCTCGGGCAGATACGAGTACTTCATGGTTGAGTTGCCGATGCCACGGCCGAACAGACCGCCCGAGGCAAAGGCCATGATGGCAAGCGTGGCCTGATAGCCATCACCATACTCGTCGGCCCAAGGGTTCAAGGCAACCTGAATACGCACCATACGGTACGGCTCTGCGACAAGCGCAATCACGATCACGAGAATGCCGAAGATTAGCACGCCGATGATAAATCTGGGGTCGAGACCCGCAAACAACGCCATGCACATGAGGGTCAACAGGATGATCAGGACAGTACCGAAATCGGGCTGGATAAAGATCAGAAAGAGCGAAATGCCCAGGTAGATGCCCATCTTGCGAAGGAATTCGTTGATGTTGCCACCGGGCGAAAAGAAGCGATCAAGCATGATGGCCGAATACGCAATGGCAAATGGCTTTAAAAACTCGGAAGGCTGGAACTGAATGCCGGCGATGTTGAGCCAGCGCGTGGCGCCACGGCTGCCGCTGCCCACCAAGAACACCAGAAACAGTAGCCCTATCATGCCGATGAGGAAGATCCTGAGCACATCCTCCCCAAACCAGCTGTCCGGCAAAACGCGCACGATGGCAATCAGCGCCAGAACACCGACCACGGCAAACGCGGCCTGTCGACCCAGAAAAAACGTCGCCGAGCCATTCTCGTGCAGCGCCTCGACCGAAGACGCCGAGTACACCATCAGCAGGCCAAAGCATACCAAGGTAAACAAGCAGGCCATGAATATCAAACGGGGACGCATGATGCGGGCGGGAACGCCGGCAATATAGCGTTCGCTAAACGACTGCCCGCCGCGACCGGAACGCGGTGTGCTGCGCCGCGAGGAAGCACGGTCCGAGTCGGGCCTCCTCATACCTTGTCGGGGGCTCTCCTCTCTCACCGGCAACCCCTATTCCATTTGCGATTTCGCCGCAGCGGCAAGCTGGGCCACATAGTCCTTAAACACGCGGCCGCGCTCCTCATAGCCCGAGAACTCATCGAACGAAGAGCAGGCAGGAGAAAGTAAGATCACGTCGCCACGGCTCGACAACGAACGGGCGACGTCCACGGCATCGCGCAGGTCATCCGCCTGGGCTATATCCACATCGCCATCGACATCGGCCTCGTCCATAGCGGCGGTGAACCGCTCGCGCGCATCGCCAAAGCAGACGACCGAGCGTACGTTATCCATAACAACGCGCGCGAAGTCCGTGAGCGGCGTGCCCTTATCGTGACCGCCGAGCAGCAAGATCACGTCGTCATCGGGAAATGCCGTCAGCGCCTTCTCGACCGCATCGGTGTTGGTCGCCTTGGAATCGTTGACGTAGCGCACGCCGTCAATCTCACCACACGGCTCCACACGGTGCTCGAGCGGCTGGAACGAGGGCAGACCGCGGCAGACACCATCGACATCGGCACCGACTGCCAGGGCAGCCGTGGCAGCGCACAGGGCATTGATAACATTGTGATGGCCCGAGATCTTGAGCTCGGATGTAGCGATGAGCGGGGTCTCGACGCCCTTCAGGCGCACGATCATCTTGCCATCGCGTACAAATGCGGCATCCTCGCCCTCAGGCTCGTCAAAGGCAACCTTGCAGATGCGACGACCCGGCGTGTAGATGTACTCATCGAACTCGTGAATGCCGGCGTCTTCGACGTCGACAACTGCCAGATCGTCATCGACCATATTGTCAAACAGTTTGATCTTGGCAAGCGCATAGTTCTTATGGCTCTTATGCCAGCCCAAGTGGTCGGGAGTGATGTTGAGCAGCACCGCCACGCGGGGGTGGAGCTCGGTGGTCGTAGCAATCTGATAGCTCGAGAGCTCAGCCACAAACCACTCGTTGTGGGCTCGGCCGTCAATCTCGTTGACCGGCGGCTCGCCGATGTTGCCGACAGCTACGCTGGCCTCACCGGCAGCCTTGAGCAGATAATCAGTCAGCGACGTGGTAGTCGTCTTGCCGTTGGTACCCGTAATGGCAATCCAGTTATCGGGCGACAGGCGATAGGCAAACTCGGGCTCACCCATAATCTGGGCGGCATGCTCGCGCCCGGCCTTAAAGAAGCCCGAGAACTCCGAGATGCCCGGGCACGTCACGCATACGTCATAGGCGCCCTCGACCTGTTCGGTCCCATAGACAAACGACGCACCAGCAGCCTCGAGCGCACGCGTGGCGTCATTGGGCTCAGAGGTGCCGCCGCCATACACGGTAACGGCGCTTACGCGCTCGGGATGTGCCAGCGCCCAGCGGGCGACATCGAGACCGGATTTGCCCTGACCCAAAACGAGCAGGCTAAAGACATCAGCAAGAGGCATGAAAGACCACTATCCCAACTGGAAGAACAAAGCAAGGCCAACGGCACCAAAGGCCGCAGCGATAATCCAAAAACGGATGACGACCTTGGTCTCGGCCCAGCCCTTCTTTTCGAAATGATGATGGATGGGCGCCATAAGGAAGACGCGCTTGTGCGTAAAGTGGAAGTAGACAACCTGAATCATGACCGACAGGGTCTCAACGATAAACAGGCCGCCGATGATGAGGGAGACGACCTCGGTGTTGGTCATGATGGACGTGCAGGCAAACGCGGCGCCCAGGGCAAGCGAGCCGGTATCGCCCATAAAGATGCTCGCCGGATAGCAGTTGAACCACAGAAAGCCCAAGCAGGCACCAGCACACGCGGTGCAGAAGATGGACAGGTTCACGTCTCCGTGCAAAAACGCCATGGCAGCCATGGCGAGCATGGCAATCATGGAGGTGCCACCAGCAAGACCGTCAAGGCCATCGGTCAGGTTCACGGCATTAGAAAGACCGGCGATCATCAGCCAGCAAAAGACAATGTAGAGCCACGGGAACGAAAGGCCGCAGATAGTGGTCGAAAGAACACCGAGGTCAATCGTCAGGCCGCCGGGAAAACGAATCTCGGGGGCGACGCCGCACCAGTTGACGGCAAGTACCGTAAAGGTGACACAGATAATGGTTAGGCCGATCATCTTGGCATGAGGCGTCAGACCGAGCGAGCGCCCATGCGTAACGGAGGTCAGGTCGTCGATCAGGCCCAGCACGCCGGTCGCCAGCGTG
Source organism: uncultured Collinsella sp. (assembly GCA_902495085.1). Taxonomy (GTDB): domain Bacteria; phylum Actinomycetota; class Coriobacteriia; order Coriobacteriales; family Coriobacteriaceae; genus Collinsella. Next base: position 8,582 of record CABUWA010000033.1, read on the forward strand.
GCGAGGAGCACGAGCACGAGCTCGGTGGTGAGCTTGCCCATCAGCAGGCAGGTCAGCGAGATCGCGACGAGGATGACAACGCCACCCATGGTGGGCGTTCCCTGCTTAACCAAATGACGCTTGGGGCCGTCGGCACGAACCTGCTGGCCGATACCCTCGACCTTAAGCAGCTTGATCCACCACGGCATGAGCAGCAGCGCAATGGCAGCGGCGATGCCAAGCCCCAAAAAAGCCTGATACGTTGGATACGAGGGATTGCCGAACATGGGCTAGCACACACCTTCCACAAAGCGGTCGAGCTCAACAAAGCGGGAACCCTTGACCAGTACAACATCATGTTTTTCAAGCGCGCCGCCCATGCGGTCGAGCACCTGCTGATAATCGGAGAACACCTGGATGCGGTCCTCGTCCATACCCATCATGCGCGCGGCATCGGCCATAAGCTGGGCCAGCTCACCACCCACGCACGCCAGCATGTCGAGCTTCTTGGCGGCGGCATAGGCGCCCACGAGCTCATGCATGCGAGGAGCCTCATCGCCCATCTCGCCCATCTCGCCCAGGATCGCCATGCGAGACCCCGTGCACGAAAGCGAGCACAGTAGATCGAGACCAGCAGCCATGGATTCGGCGCTGGCGTTATAGGAATCGTCAATGACGCGGGCACCGCTCTTGGCGCGCTTGATCTCCTGGCGGTGCCCGGTAATCGTGAGGCCCCTAAAGGCAGCATCGATCTGCTCGGGCGTCACACCCAGACGATAGGCAACCGCGGCGGCCTTAACGGCATTTGGAACGGACTGCACACCGGGGATGGCAAGCATGGTATCGATCGTCTCGCCCTGGCCAAAATCGAGCGTAAAGACCGGACGGCCCTCGTCATCAACACGAACGTCGCGGGCGCGGACCTCATCATCGTCCGAGACGCCGGCCAGCATCACGTCGATACCAGCAGGCTGGGCGAACGTATCGCGAATGAACGGCGTAAAGTCGTCCTCGCCGCCCAAAACCAGCAGCGGCAAGAAGTCGCCGGCGGCGCACATACCCTGGACAATCTCGGCCTTAGCGCGGGCGATGTTCTCGCGGCTGCCCAAAATGCCGATGTGAGAGGTACCGATCTTGCTCACGATGGCAAGGTTGGGATTGGCGGACTGGGACAGGCGCTCAATCTCGTGGAAATGGTTCATGCCCATCTCGAGCACCAGGACCTCGGTATCGGCCGGAGCGGAAAGCACCGTGAGCGGCATGCCGATCAGGTTATTGAAATTGCCCTTGGTGGCCCAGACACGATAGCGCTTGGCGAGCACAGCGGCGAGCACGTCCTTGGTCGTCGTCTTGCCGATGGAACCGGTAATGCCAACGACCAGGCAGCCAAGCTCCAGACGGTACGCGTGCGCCAAACGCAGCAGAAAGTCCTCGGGATCATCGGTCAGCAGGATGGCGCATCCCTTGTCCTGCGCCAGCGAGACCAGCTCGGCCTCGGGCTCACGCGTCATCACGACGGCGCCGGCACCCGACTGGACGGCACGGGAAGCAAAATCATTGCCGTCGACGTTTTCACCGGGAAAGGCGACGAAAATCGTCCCTTCCTCGACCTGGCGCGAGTCGATAACGCACCCGCGGCATACCCGATCGGCTTCTCCCGTCACGGTTCGGGCCCCTGTTGCGGCCGCGAGGTTGTTGACGGCGATCTCTATCATTGCAGCTCCCCTGTAAACCTAATAATGCTATCGGCGTATTGTATCCCAGCGCCGCGCATGCGTGGTGCAGGGCATGTGAACACCCTCATATGGGACAACAAACCACGCCCCAAAGATTGTAACCCCCTACTTCGTGTGCGGGATACCCAACACGTCGAGCGCGTTGGCCATAATGGACTGGAACGGCACCGCAGCGGCATCTGAGCCGCTCGGCGTTCCGTCGAGCGTGATATAGCACAACACCTTGGGCGATTGTGCCGGCGCAAAGCCCATAAAGGACGACATGTAGTTCTCCTTAAGGTAGCCGCCGTTCTCGTCGGCACGTTCGGCCGTGCCGGTCTTGCCCGCCACGTCATAGCCGTCAACCGCGCCGCCAACGCCCGTGCCTTCGGACACGACCGTCTGCATGCATGATGTCACCTGGGATGCGGCGTCCCCAGAAATCGCGCGCTCGCCTTCGCCCCAGTCCTTCTCGTCGCCTTTGCTGGACTTATAGAAGTGCGGGGTCATCATCACACCGCCGTTGGCGATGCCGCCCACGGCACGTGCGATCTCAATCGGCGAGACGGACAGTGCCTGTCCAAAGCTCATCGATCCCAGCGTGGCGCCGTCATACTGGTCACGCTCCTTGACGATGCCCAGGCTCTCGCCCGGAAAATCGACACCCGAGCTGTGACCGATGCCCCACTTGTCCACATAGGCGGCAAAGTCGTCGGCACCGATCTTGCGCCCCACCAGGACAAAGCCCACGTTGGACGAACGGCGCATCATCTCGCGCACATCCATGGTCATGGCATAGTCGCGCTTGTCGGCATCGGTGACGGTATCGTCACCCACCTTGATACTCGCCGGCACCTCAAACGACGTACTCGATCGCACGACGCCCAAGTCGAAGCCGGCGCCCGCCACGAGCGTCTTAAAGACCGAGCCGGGCTCGTAGGCGTCGGTGACCAGGCGCAGGTTCATATCCTCGGTCTTGGCGTTCTCCAGATCGGTCTGGTCGTAGGTCGGGTACGAGCAGGCTGCCAAAATCTCGCCTGTCGTAGGATCGGTGACCAGCGCCGAGCCGTTCTTGGCCTTTGTCTTCTCGACAGCCTCTGCCAGAGCATCCTCAGCCGCTCGCTGGATATTGACGTCGAGCGTCGTCACGATATCAACGCCGTCGACCGCAGCCACCTTTTTATAGGCACCGCCCGCGATATAGCTGCCGTCTCTCGCGCGCTCGCGCACAAGAGAACCGTTCGTGCCGGTCAGAAGCTTGTTGTATTGCTTTTCGAGACCCGTCAAGCCGTCGTTGTCTACATTCACTACACCCAGCACCTGCGATGCCAGATTGCCGTATGGATATACGCGCTTCATGGCCTGCTCAAAAAGCACGCCGGGCAGGTTCTTCTTCTCCAGCGCTGCAGCATCGTCTTCGTCCACCTGGCGCTTGATATACACCCAGGTGCCATCGGACTCGACGAGCTTACGGCAGGTCTTTTTATCGATTCCAGTTGCCTTGACCAGCGCCGACACCGTCTTGTCGACATCCTCGACAAGCTGCGGGTTCACGGCGATGTTGCGACATTCGACCGACGACGCCAGCACGTTACCGTTGCGGTCATAGATGGTGCCACGTTTGGCATAGAGGGTCTGCGCAAGCAGGCGGCGCGCATCGGCACGCTCGCGCAGTTTATCGGCTTCGACAATTTGATAGTCGGCAAGACGAAAGACGCCCAAGCCCAAGCCAAGCCCAATGAATCCCATGACGGCTTTGCGGCGAGGCAGAGGCGCACCTGTGAGCCATTCGGTCGACGAACTCTTGCGCGACCTGTTGTTATGCACTTGAGGGCCGCCCGAGCCGCGAAGTCGCGACGCCGGGTCGTTGCCACGGGACTGCCCGGCGTTGTAAGATTGCCGACCCGTTCCTTGATAACCAGAACGTCCCCGCGACGAGGGACGTCCAGAACCGCAGCCCCCATCGGAACCGCGGCGATAGTCATTTGTCATACTCAGCTACCGTCTTGCTACTGAGCGGTCGCGGTCGCGTTGGCGCCCGCGGCTGCATCCTGCGAAAAGTCAAGTGTAACGCTCTCGCTGGGCTCCACCATGCCATAAGCGCCCGCAAGGTCGCGAATGCGCGTGTCGGCGCCATAGACCGAATGCATGACCTCCAGGTCGGAGCTCTCATCGGTCGCCTTTTCGAGCGTGCTGGTAAGCTCGGCGTTGCTGTTGAGCACCTGGGCCGTAACGCCGGCGAGCGCCACGCGGGCGACGCCGATCGTCATGAAGATAGCCGCAATGATGCAAAACGTTTTAAGAACGCTCATGAAAACCGGGCTTACCGCCTGGTTTGCCTGACGGCCCGCGCCCGTGTAGACATCAAAGCGCGGCGCGCGCTGCTCACGGGGAGCAACGGGGGCCTGCGGCGTCTCACGATAGGCGGGCATGGCGTTCATATCATAGGCGAGTGCTGCGTTTGAGGTGTTGTAGCCCATGATATGCCGCCTCCCATCCCGAGTACGTTGGTAGTGTGTTTAAGCTTCGTTTATGGTGCGAGCGGGAGGTCCAATATCGCGCGGTCGCGCCTACAGACGCTGCGCCACGCGGATTTTGGCTGATCTCGCCCGAGGGTTGCGCTCAACCTCATCAGGCTGGGCAACCAAGGGTTTGCGGGTGATGACCTTGAGTATCGGCACGTTGCCGCACACGCACACCGGAATCTCCGGCGGACACGTGCACCCCTGGCTCATCTCCTTAAAGTGGTTCTTTACGATACGGTCCTCGAGCGAGTGATACGAGATGACGCAGATACGTCCGCCCGGGTTGAGCCACCTGGTGGCGGCATCAAGCCCTCGTTCGAGCACATCGAGCTCGTGATTGACCTCGATGCGAATGGCCTGGAAACTTTTCTTGGCCGGGTGTCCGCCATGCCGACGAGCGGCAGCCGGGATACCCGCCTTGATGATCTCGACAAATTGGCCGGTGGTTTCGATCGGTTCTTGCTCGCGGCGGCGCACGATCTCGCGCGCAATCTGCGAGGCGAACTTCTCTTCTCCGTAGACGCGTAGAATCCGGGCGAGGTCGTGTTCGTTATAGGTGTTGATGACCTCAGCTGCGTTTAAGGTGTTATTACCCGGATCCATCCGCATGTCCAATGGGGCGTCCTCGTTATACGAAAAGCCCCTGCCAGGGATATCGAGTTGCGGCGACGAAACGCCCAAGTCGAACAGGAAACCATCGACCCCGGGCACCTCGGCCGAGCAAAGCAGCTCGTCCAAGTCGCCGAAGTTGCCCTTCAGCAGCTGGTGCGGAACGCCGGGAACCTCGCGGTCCAGACGGGCACCAGCGGCCTCGAGGGCCATGTCGTCCTGATCGACGCCGAGCAAAAGGCCCGTCTCCCCCACCTGCGCGGCCATCTTTACCGAATGGCCGGCACCGCCAAGGGTGCAATCGCAGACAACGGAGCCGCTCTTTAGCCGCAGCGACTCAAGCACTTCGCCGAGCATGACAGGTTCATGCCGATATTCTTGTGTCAAGATCCCACGCTCCATCCGTTACCCGTGCCTTGCCCTTACGAGAAGAAGAGGTCCAGCAGGGCCTCATCGTCATCGTCCTCATCGGCCGCGGCGCGATCCCAAACCTCAAGGTGGTCGTAGTTGCCCACAACCGTGACCTCGCGGTCGAGGTTCGCCTGCTTGCGGAGAGACTCGGAAAGACCGATACGACCGGCGCTGTCCACGTCCATCGACGTGGTGCGCTTGTTGATCGCCCTCATGAGCTTCTGGTCGTTGATGTCACGCGGGTTAAAACCCTCGTGGCCCTCACGACCCGCGAAGAGTCCTTCGACCCACTTATCGAAGGCCTCGGCAGAGAACACGTACAGAGCATCGACATCCAGGGCTTTGAACACGCGAACGTGCTCTCCAAGCTCCTCGCGAAGGGGTGCAGGCAGGGATAGACGACCTTTTGCATCGAGATTGCGCTCGTATGCACCCGTCATTCCCATGTGCGCCCTCCCCTCGGTTACTCAGATGGCACGTACGCGGGGAACCACCCCGCCTGTCGACGTCATCAATAATATGGGGAACCGCCCCATTTTTCAACACCTTTCCCCACCCCTTCCCCCACCCCGCCCCACCACTCCACCCCCAATATGTTGTAAAACACCCCCGAGCATATGTTCGAAAACACAATATGTTGTGTTTGCAGCAAAGGTGGGATGCCACCTGTAGAACCACGCCCGCGAACCTCAACCTTCAAGTTGACCTTGAGGCGATTTTTACGTCCCTTTACACGCCGTTCACATCGCCCCCAAACTCCTCCCACCCACGGTACACACGGCCCACCACCGCGTCGGTGTCTGGCGAAAAATGGGACGGGCCCCAGATTGCCCATGCGCGCAAAAGTGCGTCTCGGCAATCTGGGGCCCGTCCCCTTTAATATTTATAAATATGCAGGTCAGCGAGGTGCTAGCGATGTGCCAGCGGATGCGCCGCCAGATAGACCTCGGTCAGTTGCGTGCGGTCGACATGCGTGTAGACCTGCGTGGTCGAAATATCGGCATGGCCCAAAATCTCCTGCAGTACACGCAAGTCGGCACCGCCCGCGAGCATGTGGGTGGCAAAGGAGTGGCGCAGGGTGTGGGGGTGGAGCCCCACCAGCCCCACCTGGCGCCCGTACCGCTCGCATATCGCATGCACGGCCTGGCGCGACAGGCGACGTCCGTTCTTATTTAAAAAGACCGCCGAGGTCTCCGTCCCGTGAGCATGGGCGGCCAGGAGAGTGCGCCCGTCACCTATATAGTGTGTCAGGGCGCGAGCCGCGCTTCCCACCAACGGGGCCAGACGCTCCTTGGAGC
>CABUWA010000034.1 GCA_902495085.1 uncultured Collinsella sp.
CACGAGCCGCATGAGTATTACTGCAAGATGCCCAAGGATATCGATCAGCGCATCTGCCTGGTTGTCGACCCCATGCTCGCCACGGGCGGTTCGGCCGAGATGGCCATCAGCTACCTGCGCGAGCGCGGTGTCAAGGATATCCGCATGCTGTGCATCGTCGCCGCGCCCGAGGGCCTCAAGTCACTGACCGAAAAGGATCCCGACGTACATATTTATACGTGCGCCATCGATGACCATCTCAACGAGGCCGCCTACATCGTTCCCGGCCTGGGCGACGCCGGCGACCGCATCTACGGTACGCTCTAGTCGTTGGGCCTTGTCGGCTACGGTCACAAATACGAAGAAATGGTGCGCGCGGGCGAGCAAAAGTCGTCCACGCGCACTTCTGTTAACGGACGTTTTGCGCTGAGGGGTTCGAAAAAACGTATTACCGTACCTGCGGCATAAAGAAGGCCTTAAGAAAACGTACAGGTGCGTATTAACCGTTTGTTTTACGGTTGTACTTTAGCGATTGGCTCGTACAATAGTCACCAATGTTTGGCTGGGACTGTGCTGTGAGGCGTTAAAAAGGAAAGCGAGGAAGCCAGTGTTTCAGATAGCCGATCTGCTCGCTATCGTTGCAGGCACCATCGCGGGCGCAATTGCCTTCCTTCCCTTTGTTTTTACGCTCAAGCCGGTTCTTGACGATAAGCAGAATGCGGACATGCTCAAGGGAATGGTGAGTCTGGCGGTCTCGGCAGTCGCCCTGCTCGTCTTTACCTTGGTTGTGTTTGCGTTGTTCGGAGAGGCATTTCGCATGTTCCTCCTGGGCGAGGCGATCGGTTTCGTGGCCTTTATGGCCGCCTGCACGGTTCGCGTCGCCAAGGCGCTGCGGGATCCTCATGAGGTCGAAAGGTAAGTCGTGGAAATTTTTGAAAAGCTGCCTGATGAGATTAATCATCTGGTCAGCGAGTTCAGCTCCACCCCTGTCGTGGGTGATCTGAGCTGCGGCATCACGCAGTACTCGTTTTGGCTGATCGTCTCCACGATCGTGCTCCTGATCGTCCTGGCCGTGTTCAAGAAGAAGCAGACCCTGGTTCCCAAGGGCTTCTTCGTCAACGGTTTCGAGTACATCATCGAGTACGTCGAGAACGATATCGGCAAGGGCGTCGTGGGTGAGAACTGGAAGAAGCACTTCCCGTTCCTGTGCTCGCTTTTCCTGTTCATCCTGATCAATAACATGATCGGCCTGATTCCGGGAATGAAGCCCGGCACCGGCGCAATCGGCTCCACCGCCGCGCTCGCCATCTTCGCCTTCGTGTACTTCATCTACTACGGATGCAAGGCTCACGGCGTGATCGGCTACATCAAGAGCCTCGCCCCGCAGGGCGTGAGCTTCCCGATGAACGTGCTTGTGTGGGTCGTCGAGCTTTTCTCGACCTTCCTGCGCCTCATCACGCTCGCCGTCCGTCTGTTCTGCAACATGTTCGCAGGACACGTGGTCATGGGCTCGTTCGCCATCATGGCGAGCATGTTCATGCAGCCGCTGCTTCAGCAGGTTTCCGCGGCCCACGCCGTCGGCGCCCTGCCTTCGCTGGCCTGGCTTGCCATCCTCATCTTGATCTATGCGATCGAGCTTGTGGTCGGCGCCATCCAGGCTTACGTCTTCACGGTCCTTACCGCCGTGTATGTCTCCGAGGCAGAGGAGGTCGCGGAGGAGGAGTAATCTTCCGTTCGCGCCTTAAAGGTAAGGCAATTCGTTAAACCGCCGGTGCCCGTACCCATGGAGCCCGGCAGTTATAAAAAGGTTATCCTGCGTGAAATAAGACACGCACGACAAAGGAGGAATCGTGGGAGTTATCGGTTACGGTCTCGGTGTTATCGGCGCTGGTCTTGCTATCGGCCTGTCTGCTCTGGGTGCTACGGGTGCTATGGCCCGTCAGCCTGAGGTCCAGGGCCGCGTGTTCACCGTCTTCATCATGGGCTCCGCCTTCGGCGAGGCTCTGGCTCTGATCGGCTTCGTTGTCGCGCTGATCGTTAAATAGCACGGAGCGTCAAGTATGAATCTTTCATCCCAGAAGAGCGCGATCGCACTCTCCGCGTCCGCGGCCGCGCTGCTCATGCCGGTTTCCGCGTTCGCCGAGGACGGCGCTGCCGGTGCGGACATCCTCATCCCTAAGATGGCGGAGTTCATCCCGGCGCTTATCGCCTTCCTGATCATCTGGATCGTGCTGGCCAAGGTCGCCCTGCCGGGCATCATGAAAACCATGGAGGAGCGCGGCAAGAAGATCGAGGAGAGCCTCGACGAGGCCGAGAAGACCAAGCAGGAGGCCATCGCCAAGCGCGCTGAGTCCGACTCGATCGTCACCGACGCCCGTCGTCAGGCTGCCGACATCGTTCTCGAGGCCCGTAAGGACGCCGAGTCCGAGCGCGCCCGTATCATCGAGGCTGCCCACAAGGAGGCCGAGGAGATCATCGCCAAGGCCCATACGACCGTCGAGGACGAGCGCAAGTCCATCTACGCCGGTGCCGCGAGCTCCATCGCCGACCTGTCCGTTGCCGTCGCCACCAAGATCGTGGGCGAGGCACTCGAGGACGAGGGCGAGCAGAAGAAGCTCATCGAGCGCTACATCCAGGAAGCAGGTAGCCTGAATGCCGACTAGTCGCTATCAGGACAAGGTGCTCGAGACCTACGCGCGCTCCCTTTTGGAAGCCGCCAAGGCCGAGAACCATGTGTTCGAGGACCTCGAGATGATCGAGCGTCTGGCTAGCGCCAGCCCCGAGATCATCGCCGTGCTCGACACCATGTCCAAGCGCGACCAGCTCGACCTTCTTCCCAAGGTGGCAGCTGCCTTTAAGTATGTTGCCGAGGAAGACGAGGATGTAGTGGGCGTGACCGTCACCACGGCGATCCCGCTTGACGACGAGCTGCGTCAAACCATCACTAAGAAATGCGAGCAGGACTTCGGCCGCAAGGTATTCCTTATCGAGCAGGTCGACCCGTCTATCGTGGGCGGCCTGGTGCTCGAGGCCCGCGGCGAGCGTCGTGACATCTCCGTCAAGACGCAGCTGCGCATCGCGCAGGAGACCCTCGCAAACTCTGCTAATTCGTACGGAGGTGAAGCCTAATGTCCGAAACCCTCAATGCCCAGGATATCGCCAAGAAACTGCAGGAGCAGCTCACGAGCCTCTCCGCGACGGTCGATACGCATGAGGTTTCAACGGTCGACGAGGTAGGCGACGGCATCGCGCGCGTCTCCGGCCTCAAGAGCGCCATGGCAGGCGAGCTTCTGGAGTTCAAGAGCTCCGATACCGGTGAGACCGTCTTCGGCCTTGCCCAGAACCTTGACCGTGACGAGGTCGGCGCCGTTCTGTTTGGTGCCGTCGACTCCATCAAGGAAGGCGACGAGTGCCGCACCACTGGCCGCATTATGGATATCCCCGTGAGCCGCGCCATGCTCGGCCGCGTCGTCAATCCGCTCGGCCAGCCCATCGACGGCCTGGGCGACATCGTCGCCACGCATCGTCGCCCCATCGAGTTCAAGGCCCCCGGTGTCATCGACCGTACCCCGGTGTGCGAGCCGGTTCAGACCGGCCTGTTGGCCATTGACTCCATGGTGCCTATCGGCCGTGGTCAGCGTGAGCTCATCATCGGCGACCGTAAGACCGGTAAGACCGCTATTGCCATCGACGCTATCCTCAATCAGCGCGGCAAGGGCATGGTCTGCATCTATGTCGCCATCGGCCAGAAGGCCTCCACGGTTGCCAACATCCGCGAGACCCTCGCTCAGCACGGTGCGCTCGACTACACCATCATCGTTTCGGCCACCGCTGCCGATTCCGCCCCTATGCAGTACATCGCGCCTATGGCCGGTGCCGCTATCGGCGAGTTCTTCATGTACAACGGCGAGGACGGCAAGCCCGCCAGCGAGACCAACCCCGGCGGCCATGTGCTCGTCATCTACGACGACCTGTCCAAGCAGGCCGTGGCCTACCGTCAGATGTCGCTGACGCTGCATCGTCCGCCCGGACGCGAGGCCTATCCTGGCGACATCTTCTACCTGCACTCTCGTCTGCTCGAGCGTGCCGTCAAGATGTCCAAGAAGAACGGCTACGGCTCCATGACGGCACTGCCGATCATCGAGACCCAGGACGGCGACGTCTCGGCCTACATTCCGACCAACGTCATTTCCATTACCGATGGTCAGATCTACCTGCAGTCCGAGCTCTTCTTCCAGGGTCAGCGCCCGGCAGTTGACGTCGGTATCTCCGTGTCCCGCGTCGGTGGCGATGCACAGACCAAGGCTATGAAGCAGGTCGCCGGCAACCTCCGTCTGGACCTCGCTTCCTATCAGGAGCTCGCTGGCTTTACCCAGTTTGGCTCCGACCTCGACGAGGCTACTCAGAAGCAGCTGACCCATGGTGCCCGCATGACCGAGCTCCTGAAGCAGCCGCGCTACCAGCCGTTTGAGGTTGGCGAGCAGATCGTTACGCTGTTCGCTGGCAACGAGGGCTTCCTGGATGACCTGGAGATCGCCGACGTGCTGCCTTTCCGTGCCGAGCTCATCGAGTACATGGACAATGGCTTTGGCTCGCTGCTCGACAAGGTTCGCGCCAAGAAGATCGACGACGACACCAAGGCCGAGCTCTTGCGTGTCATCGGTGACTTCAAGCAGCAGTTCATGGCCAAGCACCATGCCGATACGACTGGATCAGAGGAGAACTAAGCCCTATGGCCAACCTTCGCGACATTAAGAAGCGAATCTCCTCGGTTACCACGACCAAGCAGATCACGCGCACGATGGAGATGGTCTCTACGGCCAAGATCCGTCGTGCCCTCGATCGCTCCAAGCAGGCCGAGCCCTATAAGGAGGCGCTGACCGACGTCATGCTGACGGTTGCCGGTGACGCCTCCTGCTCGGGCACCGATCCCATGCTGCAGAAGCATGAGAGCGTCAAGCATGGCCTGATTGTCGTTATTGCCTCGGACCGCGGCCTTGCCGGCGGTTTCAATACGACGGTGGAGCGCACGGCCGAAAAGCTCGCCGCTTCTTGGGCGAACGACGGCATCGAGTGCGAGATCATCGCGTGCGGGCGTAAGCCGGCCACGTATTTCCGCGACCGCGCAAACGTCATCATGCACTTTGAGGGCAACTCCTCTGAGCCCGATTTCAATCAGGCCCGCATGATCTCCTCTCATATCTGCGATGCGTATCGTGCCGGTGAGCTTGACCGTGTCGAGCTTGTCTACCACCACGCCAAGAACCGCGTGGATCAGGAGCTTCGCGTCGAGCATCTGTTGCCGCTCGACCCCGAGATGATCGCTATGGCCCACGGTCCGCGTAAGAACGAGACCGACGCCCCTAAGCGCATCTCGTCCACGTTCGAGTTCGTGCCCTCTCCCGAGCATGTTCTCGGCAAGCTTGTGCCGTCTTATATCCTGACGGTCATCTACCAGGCCCTGATCGATTCGGCGGCCGCCGAGCAGGGTGCGCGCCGCAAGGCCATGCACTCCGCGACGGAAAACGCCACCGCGATCATCTCGACCCTTACCCGCACGTATAGTCGCGTGCGCCAGGCTTCGATCACGACCGAGATTAACGAGATCGTCGGCGGAGCCTCAGCATTGGAGGAACAGTAATGGCTAATAACACCGTAAAGCTTGCGGTCGAGGAAGCCACCAAGAAGACGACTGCCGGTGATGGCCGCATCGTGCGTATCATCGGCCCTGTCGTCGACGTCAAGTTTGACGGCGCGGTGCCCCCGATCTACAACGCGCTCACGGTCGAGGCCGAGACCCCGATCGGTCATCTGAGCACGATCCTCGAGGTCGAGAGCCAGCTTCCGGGCGGCGTCGTCCGCACGGTCGCCATGTCCTCGACCGACGGCCTGCAGCGCGGCCTCATCGCCACCGATACCGGTGAGCCCATGAAGATGCCGGTCGGCCCCAAGACGCTCGGCCGTATTTGGAACGTCATGGGCAAGCCCGTCGACGGCAAGCCCATGCCCGAGGTGGAGGAGTTCTACCCCATCCACCATGCAGCGCCCCGTTTCGACGAGCTCACCACCAAGACCGAGATCTTCGAGACCGGCATCAAGGCCGTCGACCTGCTCGAGCCCTACATCCGCGGCGGCAAGACAGGTCTGTTCGGTGGCGCCGGCGTCGGCAAGACCGTTCTGATTCAGGAGCTCATCAACAACCTCGCCCAGGAGCACGGCGGCACCTCGGTGTTCACCGGCGTCGGCGAGCGTACCCGCGAGGGCACCGACCTGTTCCTCGAGATGAGCGAGTCTGGCGTTATCGACAAGACCTGCTTGGTCTACGGTCAGATGAACGAGCCGCCCGGAGCGCGTCTGCGCATCGGTCTGGCCGGCCTTACCACCGCTGAGTATTTCCGTGATCGTGGCCAGGACGTTCTGCTGTTCATCGACAACATCTTCCGCTTCTCCCAGGCAGGTTCCGAGGTTTCCGCACTGCTGGGCCGTATGCCGTCCGCCGTTGGTTACCAGCCCACGCTGGCAACCGAGATGGGCGACCTCCAGGAGCGCATTACCTCGACCAAGACTGGTTCCATTACCTCCGTCCAGGCTGTCTACGTCCCTGCAGACGACCTGACCGACCCGGCGCCTGCCACGACGTTTACTCACCTCGATGCCACCACGGTTCTTTCGCGTAGCATTTCGTCGCTCGGCCTGTTCCCGGCTATCGACCCGCTCGCGTCTTCCTCCGACGCTCTCGATCCCTCGATCGTCGGCGAGGAGCACTACCGTGTCGCTGTCAAGGTCCAGGAGCTCCTGCAGGAGTACTCCGACCTTCAGGACATCATCGCAATTCTGGGTATGGACGAGCTGTCCGAGGAGCAGCGCCTTACGGTCAACCGTGCCCGTAAGATTCAGCAGTTCCTCTCGCAGTCCTTCCACGTCGCCGAGAAGTTCACCGGCAACCCCGGTGTCTACGTCCGCGTCGAGGATACCGTCCGCTCTTTTGCCGAGATTGTCGACGGCAAGGCCGATGACCTGCCCGAGCAGGCTTTCCGCTATGCTTCCACGATTGAGGACGTGCGCGAGCGCGCCCGCAAGATGGGGGAGAAGTAGGTTATGCGTATCCGCATCGTGTGCCCCGTGAGCTGCGCCTATGAGGGCGACGCTGCGTTTGTGTCGATTCCGTCCACGGATGGCGAGTTTGGCGTTCTGCCTGCTCACTCCAGCGAGATCTGCACGATCGACCGCGGTTACGTTCGCGTTTCCGATAAGGCCATGGGCACTGTCGACCACACGTTTGCCGTGGCCGGCGGCTATGCCCAGGTTGCGGACGATGTCGTGACCGTTCTCGCCGAGCGCGCTTGCGATTTGGCGACCGTCGATGCCGACAAGCTTAAAGCTGATATTCAAGGTTTTGAAGAGAAGCTGGGTAATTTGTCGGAGGATGATGCACGCCGCGCCTACCTCTATAATGAAATCGCATGGTGTAAGCTCAAGCTTGCCCAATAGTCAAACGATTTAGCGTTCGACCATTTGCGAACACATCATGCCCGGGATGGCCCAGCCATCCCGGGCATGCTTTTTGAAAGGGTAGACCTTGGATATTATCCGCGTTGAGGGTGGCCACGCCATCGGAGGCTCCGTGCCCGTTTCGGGCGCCAAGAACTCCGCACTCAAACTCATGGCGGCAACGCTTCTGGCGCCGGGCAAGACGACGCTGCAGAACGTGCCCGATATTTCCGATGTCCACGTGATGGGCAAGGTGCTCAAGGGCATGGGCGCTACGATCGATGTTCTCGACGAGCACACGCTCGAGATTGATACCTCTCAGGTCGATTCTTGGGAGGCCCCCTACGAGCTCGTTGCCAAGATGCGTGCTTCCACAGCCGTGATGGGACCCCTGCTGGGTCGCTTCCATCGCGCCAAGATCGCCATGCCGGGCGGCTGCAACCTGGGTGCTCGCAAGATCGATATGCACATTCTTGGTCTCGAGGCCCTGGGCGTTGAGTTCGATACCGCCCACGGTTACATCAACGCTAATGCGCCCCAAGGTCTGCGCGGTACCACCGTCACGCTCGAGTTCGCCAGTGTCGGTGCGACCGAGAACCTCATTATGGCATCCGTGCGCGCGAAGGGTACCACGGTTATCGACAATGCCGCCCGCGAGCCCGAGATCGTCGATCTCGCCAACATGCTCAACGAGATGGGCGCTAAGATTGTCGGCGCCGGTACGCCTGTCGTGACCATCGAGGGCGTGGAAGAGCTGCATCCCGTTACCCATCGCGTAGTGGGCGACCGCATCGAGGCCGGCACCTTTATCGTCGCCGGTGCGTTGATGGCCGACGATCGCGGTGTCGACGTCACGGGTTTTTGCCCCATTCACTTGGGCATGGTACTCAAGAAGATGGAGCTCATGGGTATCGACTGCGAGCGCGTCGAGGATGGCGTCCATGTAAACCGTGCCGAGCGTATCAAGCCGGTCGACATCCAGACGCTTCCGTTCCCCGGCTTCCCGACGGACATGCAGGCGCAGATTATGGTGCTCTCCGCCCTTGCCGATGGTAGCTCCGTTATCACCGAGAACATCTTCGAGAATCGCTTTATGTTTGCCTCTGAGCTGGTGCGCATGGGTGCCGACATTCGTATCGAGAGCCATCATGCCATGATTCATGGCGTCAAGGGCTTCTCGGGTGCACAGGTTACCTCGCCCGATCTGCGTGGCGGAGCGGCCCTCGTCGTAGCGGGCTTGATCGCCGACGGGACGACCGAGGTTTCGGCCATCCATCACATCAAGCGCGGCTACGAGCGGTTTGTCGAAAAGCTGCAGGCGCTTGGCGCGCATGTCGAGCATGCTACCGTCCCCGATCCCGTCATCTACTAATACAGGTTGCCTATGTTTAATAAAAAACCCCTCGCGGATACCACCACCCGAAGACCCTCAACTGGTGCGCAGGCCAAGATCTACAGTCGCGATAACGTGGCTCGCTATTCCGAGCGCGCTCGTCAACGTCGCCGTAGCCACACGATTCGTCACGTCGCGCTCATTGTCGTGCTTGGCGTGCTGCTGAGTGCCACTACCGCTGCCGGCCTGTGGTTTGCCACCATTATGGGCAAGCTCGGCGATTCTAATGTCATTACCGACAATCTGCGTCGGGTTCTGGTTGACACCGATGAGGCAAAGGATCCGTTCTACGTGCTGCTTCTTGGCACCGACGGCCGTCCGGGCGAGGATACGTATCGTGCCGACTCGATTATCCTGGCACGCATCGACCCCACGCAAAAACAGGCGACGCTCATTTCCGTTCCGCGCGACACCAAGGTCGAGTACAAGGGCGAGACCATGAAGATCAACGCCTGCCATACCGTTGGCGGCGCCGAGGCCATGGTCGAGGCGGTCAACGAGCTGTGCGGTGTTCAGATTTCCCACTATGCCGAGGTCAGCTTCGACGGTATGCAGGCGCTGATTGATTCGGTTGGCGGTATCGACATTAACGCAACCGATGATGTTGACGACCCCGAGCACCTGGATATTAAGATTACCGCTGGCCAGCAGCATATGGACGGTGCCACCGCCCTTACCTATGCCCGCTGCCGCTACACCTATGCCGACGGCGATTACACGCGCATGCGCCACCAGCGTCAGGTGCTTGGCGCCCTTGCCAACCAGATTCTCAATAACTTCGATGCCACAAAGATCTTTGGCCTGGTTAATTCGCTGTCCGATATGCTCGTAACCGATATGAGCGTTCAGGATATCGTGGCTACGGTCAACGCCATGCGCGGTATGGATGTCGACGGTATCTACTCGGCCAACCTGCCCTCGTACGCCGACGACAGCACCATGATCGACGGTGTGAGCTACGTCTTTGTCTACGAGGACGAGCTCAAGGAAATGATGGAGCGCGTCGATGCCGGCAAGGATCCCAAGGGTCCCAACACCATGGGTCTTTCCGACGGTTCCAGCTCTACGATCGGTGACCTGAACAACAACACGTCTGACGACTACGCAAACGGTACCGCAACCTCATCGGTCAGCTCTGACGATTCCGATGACTCAAGCGATTCAAGCGATTCGGACTACTACGAAGAGCCCACCGGCGACGGCAACGGCTACGAAGCCAACTATTAGAGTTACGCGGGCTTACCAGCCCGCGTAACGGCTCGACGCTGCGCGCCGCCCAGAGCGACAATTTGTCATTCAAAAGGCAGGGCATGACCAGAAGGTCAATGCCCTGCCTTTTTCATGCCAACTTGTTCGCTCTGGACGTCGCTCGCTGACGTTGATTCAACCAGCGATGTCGTCACTTGCAGTTGGGTAGTCCACTTGGCACTTGGGGACGTTCCTTATGTGCCGGCAGTTTGGGACACTCCTTGCGTTAAGAGGCTGGCGTGCGTCAACCTATTCTCGTTGCAGTAAAAAAATCGCCCCGTTCTTGGTTGAGGACGGGGCAATTCGTCTTTTGGACTTGTGCAGCCAGGCTTATGCAAAGCGGGCGACGAGCTCCTGGAGCACGTCGGTCATCTTGACGAGCGAACTGACCGGGACGAACTCGTTGACGCCGTGGTAGCAATAGCCGCCGGTGGAAAGGTTGGGGCAGGGCAGACCGCGGAACGACAGCTGGGCGCCGTCGGTGCCGCCGCGAATCGGCAGCACTTGGGGCTCAACGCCGCAGGCAAGGTAGGCTTCCTTGGCAACATCAATAAGCTCGGGATAGTCACGAACGATCTCGGCCATATTTCGATACTGCTGCTTAATCTCGACCGTCACGCGCTCCTCACCCAGACGCTGGTTGAGCATCGAGGCGGCGGCATCAACAAGGTCGAGTTTCTGCTGGAACTTGGCGGCGTCATGGTCGCGGACGATATAGCGCGCTGTGGCGTGATCGACGGTCGCAGATACACCCTCAAGGTGATAAAAGCCCTCGTAGCCTTCCGTATACTCCGGGCGCTGCACGTAGGGGAGCAACGCGTTGAAGTCACAGAACAGATTGCCTGCGTTGACCATACGGCCCTTAGCGTCGCCCGGGTGGATGGACTGGCCCTCAAAGCGGACGGTCGCCTCGGCGGCGTTAAAGCACTCCCACTCCAGCTCGCCGATGGGGCCGCCGTCGACCGTGTAGGCGTACTTGCAGCCAAAGGTATCGATATCCAACAGCTCGGCTCCGTGGCCGATCTCCTCGTCAGGGCAGAAGCAAATGCCGAGTGCGGGATGGGGCAGAGAAGGGTCCTGAGCGATACGCGCGACAAGCGACATGATCTCGGCGACGCCTGCCTTGTCGTCCGCGCCCAGCAGCGTGGTGCCATCGCTGCAGACCAGGTCCTCACCCGCGAGGTCATTCAGGGCGGGAAGCTTGGCGGTACTCATGGCAACGGGCTTACCGTCAACCGTGCCGCAGACCAGGTCGCCGCCTTCGTAGTGTACGATGTGCGGCTTCACGCCGGCGCCCGGTGCAACTTCGGTGGTGTCGAGATGGGCGATCAGGCCCAGGGCGGGCTTGTCCTCAGCGCCCGCACTTGCGGGGATATGCGCGCAGACATAGGCGTGCTCGGTCACGTGGGCATCTTCCGCACCAAGCTCGCGCAGCTCTTCAGCCAGCACGTTGGCAAGGTCAAACTGAACGGCGCTCGAGGGTACCTGGTCGCAGTTTGCATCCTCGGACTGCGTGTTGATCTGGACGTAGCGCAAAAAGCGTTCGAGGACATCGGGGCTCGTGGTGGTGTTTTCCATAAAGACCGCTCCAATCTTGGTCGCCGTGTGCAACAAGAACTCTAGCACGGTATGCCACGGCATACCACGACGCTTGGATGGGGTAGAATCAGCCATTGAATGCAGAAGGGACGGAAGATCATGGATACGACAAATAGCTCGCGCGAACTACATCTGACGGTGGCGAACGAAGACTACTTGGAGTGCATGGTTCGCATTGAAAGCGAAGAGGGGGAAACCAACGGCGTGCGATCGGTCGACATCGCGCAGCGCCTTGGCGTCTCCAAGGCATCGGTCAATAAAGCGGTTTCGGCGCTCAAGGCATCCGAGCTTGTCGAGCAATCGCACTACGGCAAGGTGATCCTGACCGATCGCGGCCGCGAGGTTGGCACGGCTATCTGGTACCGTCATCGCCTCATCCGTACGTTTTTGGTTCAGGAGCTCGGTGTCGAATTTGAGCGAGCCGATTCCGAGGCCTGCATGATGGAGCATGCGCTATCCGAGGACACGATGAGCCGCTGGCTCGCCTATCTCGAAAAGCAGGGAATCAGCGTCGAGGAATAGCGGGATATATATGGATACGAGTTATTACAACCGCTTTGGTGCCGAGGAACTTACGCGCCGCTTGTCGAGCGAGACCTTGTTGGCGCAGGGCCCCATGGGCAGTGTTCTGTTGAGTGAGTACGATGCCGCTGACATTCCACCGGCGTTTTGGAATCTGGCAGAGCCACAGACCGTTTCTCGTATCCATCGCTTGTATGTCGCCGCTGGCGCGCAGGTGCTCATTACCAACACCTTTCAGGCATCAAGCTATGCCCTCAAGCACGACCAGATTGCGCCGTCCGTGGCGGAGGTCAATCGCGGGGCCGTCGACGATGCTCGCCAGGCGCACCCTCAGCTGCTGCTGGGCTCGATGGGCCCGATCGGTATTGAGTGGTTTGCCGAGGACTCTGCCGAGTATCGTGAAATCCGAGGCATTGCGCGCGAACAGGCGCACGCCTTGCTCAATGCTGGCGTTGACGGTCTGCTGATCGAGACGGTGACGTCTATCCGTAATTTGCAGCCCATGCTTGCCGGCGCTCGAGATGCCGCCGACGGCATGCCTGTTCTGGTGAGTTTTGTCGTTGACGATAAAGGCGACCTGTTGGGCGATGGCCTCAACATCGAGGCAGCCGTTTTGTACGCCGAAAAACACGGCGCAAACTCGGTTGGTGTTAATTGCTGTTCGCTTGCGGCCGCGAACGCGACGGTGCCCAGGATGGTTGCATCGGCGACTACTCCCGTCACGGTGCGTCCCAACGTGGGCGATCCGGTCCAGACTCAGGATGGCCCCGTGTGGCACGAGAACCCCGAAGCTTTCGCGCGCGCATGCATCGAATGGAGACATGCCGGCGCCGCAATGGTGGGCAGTTGTTGTGGAACCACGGCAATCACTACGGCAGCGATGGCCGAGGCGCTCGATATATAAAGGGTAAAACCGCTCCATACGGGGCGGTTTTTTTATTGCCTGCATGTCCTCGGCAGCATTTGCCCAAATGGTGAATGCTGGTGCCGGCGGGTTGCCGAGTGCGTGTTGCGGGTATACCTCACGCGTACCATGATCCATACACTGTGAGGTGTCTGCGCGTGTGCGCGATAATTCATTTTGGAACTGACGGTTGGCGCGCTCGCGTCGATGAGGACTTCACTGCCGATAACGTTGCCCGTATCGCCGATGCCGTCGGCGAATTGTGGCAAAAGACCAATCCGGGCAAAACGGTATATATAGGGTTCGACACCCGGCCCCTGGCGAGCGAGTTCGCTGAGCTTGCGGCGGGTGTGCTAGCAGCGCACGGGCTGGACGCCGTGCTCGCTTCGCGACCTGTTCCGACCCCTGCCCTTACGTGGGCGGCGGCTTATGACGGTGAGGCGTGCGGCGCGCTCATGGTGACGGGGTCCCATCATCCGCAGGGTTATCTGTGCCTCAAGATTCGCATGGGTGACGGCTCGACCGCCAACCAGGATGTCATCGAAGAGCTCGAAGAGACCATGGCTCCCGAGCCAATGGGGATCGAGGGGCAATATCGCACCGCGGATATCATTCCTGACTATATGCAGGCGGTGGCATCATTTGTCGATGCCGAAGCCATCCGCGCCGCGCACCTGCGCGTGGTTGTCGATCCCATGGGCGGCGCAGCCCAGGGCTATCTAGCCGACTTGCTGCGCGAGCTTGGCGTTGAGGTGCACGAGATTCACGCCGGGCAGGCGTCTGACCAAGAAGATATCTGCCCCGACCCCGTTGAGCCTTGGGTGGACGCTTGCGAGCGCACGGTTATCGATGACGGAGCTTGCGCTGGCCTGGTGACCGACGGCGACGCCGACCGTATCGGTGCGGTTGACGAGCGCGGCAGATATATACATCCGCATCAGATCATGGCGCTCGTTTTGGGCGACTTGGTTCAATTTCGTAATTTGGAGGGGCGCGTCGTCGTCAATCTTTCGTGCTCGACGCTTGTGCGTCGCATTGCCGAGGCGCTTGGCTGCCGCGTGACCGTCAAACCAGTCGGTTTCAAATATATAGCGGCAGAGATGAAGAAGGGCGGCGTTCTCATAGGCGGCGAAGAAGCCGGTGGTATCGGCATTGCCGCGCATATGCCCGAGCGCGATGGAATCCTCGCCTGTCTGATTCTGTGTGAGCTTATGGCGAAGACGGACGCGCCTTTGGGCGTTCTAGTCGACCAACTCGAGGACAGTTTTGGTAAGACGAGTTACGGTCGACGCGATTTACGCCTTGAGGCCGAAGATGCCGAAACGTTACGAACCCTGCTGCCGGGCGTAAACCCCAAGTCGATTTGTGGCAAGGTGCCGCAAAACGTTAGCCATATGGATGGCTTGCGTTTGGCATTCGAGGATGACACGTGGCTGCTGGTCCGTCCTAGCGGGACCGAACCAGTGGTGCGCGTCTACGCCGAGGGGTTCTCGGTGGAAGAACGTGATGAGTTGCTCGATGCTGGCTGTGCTTTAGCTAGGGGGACGTATCCGCTTTAACCATGAGACTGCCTTATATAAAGAGATGCTCGGCGAGCGGTAGTTAACGGCTGGCAAACGTTAGTCGGATCACAAAATGTGTAGGAAATGTGTACGCCCAGATTCCCGCCCCCGGGGCCCCTCCGGTCTGGCAATATATCTCCTTGCCGCGCGGCCCGGTCGGACCGGATCAGCCGCGAGGGCGTGCACCTTGAGAACCGGATACTGCGAGGATGGACA
>CABUWA010000035.1 GCA_902495085.1 uncultured Collinsella sp.
TATTCAATCTCGGGTGTTCTTGGCGGCGTAAGCGAGCCGGCGCTGTACGGTTGCGGCTTTAAATATGGCAGGTGCCTGACGTGCATGGCCATTGGCGGCGCCGTCGGAGGCCTTGTTGCGGCCGTGGGCCACGTTACGGCCTATACCATCGGCATGACGAATGTCCTTATGGTCATTGGCTTTGCCACGGGCGGCATCTCGAACCTGCTGTGGTGCTGCGCTGCCGGCGGTGTGGCATTTGCGGTGTCTGCGGCGCTGAGCTACTGCTTTGGCGTGGTGCCGGCGAAGGGACAGACGACGGGGGACGGAGCCGATTCACCCGAAACCTCGAAGAGCGTGGCCGAAGTAAGCGCGTAAACCTGTGCGACACAAGGACGATTCCTTTGCCATATTCCAAGGCCGTGGCCCGTGTGGGTTGCGGCCTTTTTTGTATCTGGGGGACAAAGTGGCTACACTACAATCCGTTTGAGCAATAGATATATAGGTAGTACCGTGGGGGCGGATGTAGATGGTCGAGTGGATTGTTAAGCGTGCGCAGGGCGACCGTGCGCGCGTGGGCACGTTGACGGGCGTGGTGTGTATTCTCGCCAATGTGGCACTATGCGCTGCGAAGGGCGTAATTGGCGTGCTGTCGGGATCGGTTTCGATTGTGGCGGATGCCATGAACAACCTGTCCGATGCAAGCTCGAATATCGTGAGCGTGCTGGGCTTTAAGCTGGCGAGCAAGCCGGCCGACCCCGAGCATCCTTACGGCCACGGTCGCTACGAGTATCTCTCGGGTTTGGTCGTGGCGGCGCTCGTGCTGCTTATTGGCATCGAACTGGTGAAGTCCTCGGTGGAGCGTATTGTCAACCCGGAGCCTGTCGAGTTCTCGCTTGCCCTGGTGGCGGTCCTGGCACTTTCGATGGTTGTAAAGCTGTGGATGGCGGCCCTCAACCAAAAGCTCGGCGATCGCATTGAGTCCGAGACGCTGCATGCGACCGCGCAGGATTCCAAGAACGATGTCCTTGCCACAGGCGCCGTGTTGGCGTGCGCAATTGTTTCGCAGGTGACGCACATCAATCTTGACGCATGGGTCGGCCTTGCCGTTGGCGCCTATATTGGCTGGAGCGGTTTTGAGCTCATCCAGGATACGGTGAGCCCGCTTTTGGGCCAGTCGCCCGATCCTAAGCTGGTCAAGCACATTCGAGACAAGATCATGAGCTATCCCGGCGTTTTGGGCGTTCACGATTTGATGGTTCACGACTACGGCCCGGGCAGGAAGTTTGCAAGTGCGCATGCCGAGATGGCGGCCGAGGACAGCCCGTTGGAAAGTCACGACACGCTCGATAACATCGAGCAGTCGTTTAGGGACGAAGACGGCATGATCGTTACGCTTCACTACGATCCCATCGTGACCGATGACCCCAAGCTGGCGAGCATGCGCTTGCGCATTCACGCCATGGCCCAGGAGATCGATAGCCGCCTCTCGATTCATGACCTGCGCTGCGTGCCGGGTCCTACGCACACCAACGTGATCTTTGACTGCGTGCGTCCCTCGGATCTGCAGATGAGTGCCGAAGACGTAAAGCACGCGCTGACACAACGGGTCGAATCGGAATATCCCAAGTCGATTGCCAAGATTACGATCGACGAAGACTACGTAGGGCATACCCACGAGTAAGGCTATGCCGGCAAAGCAGGTTATGCAGAAGGGGAGAGCATGAAGAAGCTGTATCTACTCCGCCACGGTCAGACGGAGTTCAACGTCAAAAAGCTGGTCCAGGGCCGCTGCGATTCACCGCTCACCGACTTAGGCCGTCAGCAAGCCGGGATGGCAGCCGCATGGCTCAAAGCCCACGGCGTCGTCCCCGACAAAGTGGTCTCATCACCCTTAGGCCGAGCCATGGACACGGCAAGTCTCGTCGCATGCGAGCTCCACGGCCCGGACGCAGCAGCCGAGCCCTGCGAAGGCATTATCGAGCGCTGCTACGGCTCCTTCGAAGAAGGCCCGCACGGCGCGCTGCCCACCGACGTCTGGGATCCGGGCGAGGACCTGGTCCCCTTCGGAGGAGAAGGAAGCCAGGCGCTGCAAGAACGTATGGTGGATGCGCTTACCAATATCATGGGCTCCGAGGGCATCGAAACCCTTCTAGCAGTAAGCCACGGCAGCGCCAGCCGCCAATTTATCAAGGCCGCAGCCCCAGAGGGCTTCGAGCTCCCAACAAAACTCCCCAACTGCGCCATCATGATCATC
Source organism: uncultured Collinsella sp. (assembly GCA_902495085.1). GTDB lineage: Bacteria > Actinomycetota > Coriobacteriia > Coriobacteriales > Coriobacteriaceae > Collinsella. The sequence goes on from CABUWA010000035.1 coordinate 2,237, forward strand.
GATTTCGATGAGGCAAAGCCACAAGCAGAAGGCGAACCGTCCCAATGCAAGTTCACCCTCCAGCAAATAGTGGACCCCCAACAAAGTCATTAGCCTGAGCGAGCAAGGTTTAGCAGACATCAACGTGGCGTTCCCAGTGTGCGGCGGAGGGGGCGGGCCTGAGACATATTAAGGTTGTCGCGAGTTCCGCACGAACAGGAGAGCACTTAATGTGCTCTCCGTCGTGAGCAGGACTGTAGAGCAGCAACCTTAATATGTCTCAGGCCCGCCCCCTCCGCCGCACACTGGGAACGTGCCACGCACTTTACCTGCGTAAACAATGTGAGTGAAATATGAATCTCGATGGATACGCCCGCAGCCGTGTATACTAAACAGCTGTGTGTAACCAGGGGAGTATTCTGGCTGGACAAAATGCCTGCTTAATAGGGTTGTCAGGTAGTCCGGACGCAATACAAGGCTGGGGAGCACGTCGTGTAAGTAGTGGTCCTCTAGGGGCGTACGCTCGGTGGTGTACGCATTGTCCCAAGACCACGCGAGAGTTGGGATCATATCTTGATCAGCATGATTCTCGGCCGCAAGATTGGCATGACCCAGGTTTGGGACGAGGACGACAACGTCGTTCCCGTCACGGTCATCCAGGCTGGCCCCTGCGCTGTCTCGCAGGTTAAAACTCAGGCAACCGACGGCTATGACGCCGTCCAGATCGGTTTCGGCGACATCAAGGCCAAGAACGTGAACAAGCCCATGGCTGGTCACTTCGCCAAGGCTGGCGTCGAGCCTGTCCGCTTCCTTCGTGAGGTCCGCGTCGAGAACGGCGAGGAGCACAAGGTCGGCGAGGTCGTCACCGTCGCTGATTTCGCTGATGTCGAGAAGGTCGACGTCATCGGTACCTCCAAGGGTAAGGGCTTCCAGGGTCGCATCAAGCGCTGGGGTCAGCGCCGCGGTCCTATGACGCATGGTTCTCACTTCCAGCGTCACCCCGGTTCTATCGGTCAGTGCGCCTATCCTGCGCGCGTCCTCAAGGGCGTCAAGATGGCCGGTCACATGGGTAACGAGCGCGTTACCGTCAAGAACCTTTCCGTTGTCCGCATCGATGCCGAGCAGAACCTCATCTTGGTCAAGGGCGCTGTCCCGGGTGCCAAGAATGGTCTCGTCGCCATCCGTATGGCCTAAGGGCCCAGCCCATTTAGCCCAGCGTCATACCAAGGAGAACACTTAAATGGCAAAGTTTGAAGTAAAGAACAGCGAGGGCAAGAAGGTCGCCGAGGCCGAGCTCGCCGCTGAGGTGTACGGCATCGAGCCGAACATCCACGTTATGCACCACATCGTCAAGTGCCAGATGGCCTCTTGGCGTCAGGGCACCCAGTCCGCTAAGGGCCGCTCTGAGGTTTCCGGTGGCGGCAAGAAGCCTTGGCGTCAGAAGGGCACCGGCCGTGCCCGCCAGGGTTCCATCCGTGCTGCCCAGTGGCGTCACGGTGGCGTTGTCTTCGCCCCCAAGCCCCGTTCCTACGCTAAGCGTATGAACAACAAGGAGGTCAAGCTGGCTATGCGCTCCGCGCTGTCCGCCAAGCTGGCCGATGGCGAGCTCGTGCTCGTCGACGACTACGGCTTCGAGAAGCCTTCCACCAAGGCTGCCGTCGCCATGCTCAAGGCTCTCGGCCTTGAGGGCAAGCGTCTGACCATCATCGTTCGCGATGAGGACGTCAACGCCTACCTGTCGTTCCGCAACATTCCCAAGACGTTCATCATCACCGCTGACGAGGCCAACACCTACGATCTCGTCAACAACAACGCCGTGCTGATGCCCGCCGACATCGCCGCTCACTTCGGGGAGGTGCTTGCATAAATGACCGCCCACGAGATCATCATCCGTCCGATCGTGTCCGAGCGTTCCTTCTCCGGCATGGAGCTGAACAAGTACACGTTCGAGGTCGCCAAGGATGCTAACAAGTATCAGATCAAGGACGCTGTCGAGGAGATCTTCGGCGTCAAGGTCGTTCGCGTGAACACCCTGACGGTCAAGCCCAAGACCAAGCGCGTGCGCTATGTCGCCGGCAAGACCCGTTCTTGGAAGAAGGCCATCGTCACGCTGGCCGAGGGCGACACCATCGAGGTCTTTGGCAACCAGGCCTAAGACTCGCTGCTGTTGAGTGAGCTCATGCCTCCCAAATAGGGGAGGCGGGAGCTCAAGGTTTTGGGCGTATAAAATGGACACGCCCGGAACCGTGTATACGTCCGGTGTCATCGCACCCGAGGCAGAACCTCGAATCCCTGTCTGCGATGGCTAACGGATTCCTATTGAAAGGGATTGTAATGGCTGTAAAGCACCTTAAGCCGACCTCCGCTGGTAGGCGTTGGCAGACGATCTCCGACTTCTCCGAGATCACCTGCACCAAGCCCGAGAAGTCTCTTCTCGAGCCCCTGCCCAAGAAGGCCGGTCGTAACAACAACGGCCGCATCACCACCCGCCACCAGGGCGGCGGCGTGAAGCGTCGTTACCGCGTGATCGACTTCAAGCGCAACAAGGACGGCGTGCCCGCCAAGGTTGCCACGATCGAGTACGATCCGAACCGTTCCGCTCGCATCGCTCTGCTGCACTACGCTGACGGTGAGAAGCGCTACATTCTGGCCCCCAAGGGCCTCGAGGTCGGTCAGACCATCATGTCCGGTTCTGACGCCGACATCAAGCCGGGCAACGCTCTGCCCCTCGCCGACATCCCCGTCGGTACGCTCATCCACGCCGTCGAGTTCCAGCCGGGCAAGGGCGCCGCTATCGCCCGTTCCGCCGGTAATTCCTGCCAGCTGATGGGTAAGGAGGGCAAGTACGCCATCGTCCGTATGCCTTCCTCCGAGATGCGCCGCATCCTCGTTACCTGCCGCGCCACCGTCGGTGAGGTCGGCAACGCCGATCACTCCAACATCGTCATCGGCAAGGCCGGCCGTAAGCGTCACATGAACGTGCGCCCGACCGTCCGCGGTACCGTCATGAACCCTGTCGACCACCCGCACGGCGGTGGCGAGGGCAAGAACCACACCTCTGGTCGTCCCTCCGTTACCCCCTGGGGTAAGCCGACGAAGGGCCTTCGTACGCGCAAGAAAAAGAAGGTCTCGAACCAGCACATCATTCGTCGCCGTAAGAAGTAATTTCGGATACCGAGTTTTAGGAGAAAGCACTTATGAGCAGAAGTCTCAAAAAGGGCCCGTTCGTGGAGACTCGCCTTCTCTCGCGTATCACCGCGATGAACGAGGCTGGCAAGAAGGACGTCGTGAAGACCTGGTCCCGCGCGTCCACCATCTTCCCCGAGATGGTTGGTCACACCATCGCCGTCCACGACGGCCGCAAGCATGTGCCCGTGTATGTTACCGAGTCCATGGTTGGTCACAAGCTCGGCGAGTTCGCGCCGACTCGTACGTTCCGTGGCCACAAGGCCAAATAGGGGGTTAACCGTAAATGGCAACTAAGTCTATTGAAACTGAGGCCACCGAGGTTCGCGCCGTCGCTAAGTACGTGCGTGTTTCCCCCAGCAAGGCCCGCCTGGTGGTCGATCTGATCCGCCGCAAGCCTGTCGCTCAGGCCTTCGACATCCTCCACTTCTGCGACCGCGCCGTCGCCGTGGATGTCGAGAAGGTTCTCCGTTCCGCCGTTGCGAACGCCGAGAACAACAACGGTCTGCGTGCCGACAACCTGGTTGTCGCCGCTGCCTATGTTGACGAGGGTCCGACGCTTAAGCGCATCCGTCCCCGCGCCAAGGGTTCCGCTTCTCGCATTCTGAAGCGTACTTCCCACATCACCGTCGTCGTTGCTCCTCGAAAGGAGGCGTAAAGCTGTATGGGTCAGAAAGTCTACCCCACCGGCTTCCGTCTTGGCATCACCGAGAACTGGCGCTCCCGCTGGTTCGCAGAGAAGGATTACGCTAAGACCCTCGGTAACGATCTCGAGATCCGCAAGTACCTCGAGAAGCGTCTTTCCCGCGCAGCTGTCTCCCGCGTCGAGATCGAGCGCGCTGGCGACAAGGTGAAGGTCATTATCCTCACCGCTCGCCCCGGCGTTGTCATCGGTAAGAAGGGTGCCGAGATCGATACCCTCCGCACCGAGCTCGAGAAGGTCGCTGGCGTCTCCAAGGGCCAGCTCTCCGTCGACGTTGTCGAGATCAAGCGCCCCGAGCTCGACGCCAACCTCGTTGCTCAGTCTATCGCCGAGCAGCTCGAGGGCCGCGTTGCCTTCCGTCGCGCTATGCGCAAGGCTGTCCAGTCCGCCCGCAAGGCCGGCGCTAAGGGCATCCGTATCCAGTGCTCCGGTCGTCTCGGCGGTGCCGAGATGGGCCGTCGTGAGTGGTACCGCGAGGGTCGCGTGCCTCTGCACACCCTCCGTGCCAAGATCGACTACGGCACGGCTGTCGCCAGCACCACCATGGGCGCTTGCGGCGTGAAGGTCTGGATCTACCTGGGCGAGAAGCTCCCGGGCCAGCCTGTTCCCAACCCTGCACTCGAGGGCTCTTCCCGTCCTCGTCGTCGTAACTCCGAGAGGAGGGGTCAGTAGTGCTTGCCCCTAAGCGTATTCTTCACCGCAAGGTGCAGCGTGGCTCCATGAAGGGCCAGGCCAAGGGTAATACCGAGCTGCATTTCGGCGAGTTTGGTATCCAGGCTCTCGAGGCCCATTGGATCACCAACCGTCAGATCGAGGCCGCTCGTATTGCCATGACCCGCTACATGAAGCGTGGCGGTCGTGTCTACATCACGATCTTCCCCGATAAGCCCATCACCAAGAAGCCTGCCGAGACTCGCATGGGTTCTGGTAAGGGTAACCCCGAGGAGTGGGTGGCCGTCGTCAAGCCCGGCCGCATCATGTTCGAGGTCAAGGGTGTTCCCGAGGAGGTCGCTCGCGAGGCTCTGCGTCTTGCGCAGCACAAGCTCCCCATCAAGACCAAGATTGTTGCTGCCAAGAACGCTGAGCAGCGCATCGAGAAGGAGATGGCTGAGGAGGCCGCTCTCGAGGCCAAGTGGGCTGCTGAGGACGCCGCCGCCGCCAAGGAGGAGAACTAATGAAGCCCGCAGAGATTCGTGAGCTCTCGGACGCTCAGCTCGTTGAGAAGCTGAAGGAAATGCGCGCCGAGCTCTTTAACCTTCGTTTCCAGATGGCCACCAGCCAGCTGGACAACACCGCTCGCGTCAACACCGTGAAGAAGGACATCGCTCGCGTCCTCACGGAGCAGCGCGCCCGCGAGATCGCAGCGGAGAAGTCCGCTGTCGCCGAGTAGGACCTAAGGAGAGAACATGACTGATTCGCGTAACTCGCGTAAGGTCCGTACGGGTGTCGTTACCTCCGTCTCCGGTGCCAAGACCATTGTTGTCACCATCACCGAGCGCAAGCGTCACCCCAAGTACGGCAAGATGATGACCAGCTCCAAGAAGCTGCACGCTCACGACGAGGAGTGCACGGCTGGCGTGGGCGACACCGTCCGCGTTATGGAGACCCGTCCTATGTCCAAGATGAAGCGTTGGCGCCTCATCGAGGTCGTCGAGCGCGCTAAATAAGCAGTCGCTCTTACGACTTGTACGTTTCCGAAGATGTGCGTATGCCTGGCTTGCATACCACGGGCCGTATAAAGGCTGCGCACCTCTCTTCGGTTCTTAGTTCGGAGGAACATCTACCATGATTCAGATGCAAACCATGCTGAACGTCGCCGACAACTCCGGCGCTCGCAAGATTCGCTGCATCAAGGTGCTTGGCGGTTCCAAGCGTCGTTATGCAGGCATCGGCGATGTGTTCATCGGTGCTGTCCAGGAGGCTACCCCTGGCGCCAACGTCAAGAAGAAGGACGTTGTCCGTTGCGTCGTCGTTCGCACCGTTAAGGAGATCCGCCGCAAGGATGGCTCCTACATTCGCTTTGATGAGAACGCCTGCGTTGTCATCAACAACGATGGTTCGCCCGTCGGCACCCGTATCTTCGGGCCCGTCGCTCGCGAGCTTCGTGACAAGAAGTACATGAAGATCGTCTCGCTCGCTCCCGAGACCCTGTAGTTAGGGGAGATATATGTATATCAAGAAGGGCGATAAGGTCCAGGTTCTCTCTGGTAAGGATCGCGGCAAGCAGGGCGTTGTCCTGCGTGCTCTCCCCGCCGAGAACAAGGTCGTTGTCGAGGGCGTTTCGGTCGTCAAGAAGGCCGTCAAGCCCAACGCTGCCAACCAGCAGGGCGGCATCGTTTCGCAGGAGGCTCCCATCGACGCCTCCAACGTCAATCTCGTTTGCCCCGAGTGCGGTAAGGTTACCCGCGTCGGTCACGAGAAGGACGGCAAGAACAAGCTGCGCGTCTGCAAGAAGTGCGGCCACAAGTTCTAAGCTTCCCGCAACATCAAGTTGCTAGCAAAGGCCCGGATGCTACGGCACCCGGGCCTTTTTCTACCCCTACTCATTGGGGACAGACTTAAATGAGTGGCCGTTGAAATGCCGGCACCTGGGGGCGTTCATTTTCTGTCGGCAGCTGGGGACGACCATTCATTGGGGACAGACTTAAATGACCAGTCGTTGGGGGGACAGTCTCTATGTGCCGGCAGTTTGGGACGATCCTTTGATGTCTGATGCCCCCAGAGGAGTGAAGTAATACAGCTGGGTCTGTCTTTTAGGGCTTTGGTGTTCCGCCCCTTTATGTTTCACAAGGATCGTCGCATGCGCATTTACGCGCATAGCCTTGCGCGACAATGCGCATAGCCGCGCAAACATCTGCCAACTATGGCTAAATAATGACCGATAAGCAAATAAATACGCAAACACGAGCAGATACGCGCGCAATTGTGCGACTATAGGTTTGTTAGAAATGAAGGACTTCCGATGACTCAGGAGGCACATCATGGCAGATTCCAAACAGGCTCCGCTCGACGCCGAGGCAGCCGCAAAGGCGGCGTTTGCCTCGGTCCAGAATCAGCCGTTCCCAAACGACATCTTTACGGCTCCCGAGCTTCGTTGGGCTGTAATTGGGTGTGGCGTTATCGCCAACCAGATGGCTCAGTCTCTCGCCCTTGCCGGCCGAAAGCTCGCGGGCGTTGCCAACCGCACGCTGTCCAAGGCTCAGGCTTTTGCAGAGCAGTATGGCGTTGAGAAGGTCTATGGCACGGTCGAGGATCTCTACGCCGATCCGGACATTGACGCAGTCTATATCACCACGCCGCACAACACGCATATCACCTATCTGCGAGCCGCTCTGGCAGCTGGCAAGCACGTGCTCTGCGAGAAGGCCATTACCCTCAATTCCGCCGAGCTTGACGAGGCCCGCGCCATTGCCGACGAGCACAACGTGGTCCTTATGGACGCCACCACGGTGCTTCACATGCCCTTGTATCAGGAGCTGCGTCGTCGCATGGATGTCGGCGAGTTCGGCCGCATGAATCTCGCTCAGCTCAACTTTGGCAGCTATAAGGAGTACGGCGACCTGACCAACCGCTTCTACAACCGTAGCCTTGCCGGTGGCGCCATGCTCGACATTGGCGTGTATGCGCTCTCCGTTATGCGCCTCTTTATGGCGAGCCAGCCCGCTGAGGTTGTCTCGCTGGGCAACACCTGTGAGACCGGTGTCGACGTTGCGGGCGGCATTGTCTGCCGTAACGCCGAGCAGCAGCTGGGTGTTGTGAGCCTTACGCTCCACTCCAAGCAGCCCAAGCGCTCGGTCATCAGCTTCGACAAGTGCTATATCGAGGTCAACGAGTATCCGCGCGCCGATCACGCGACCATCGTGTGGACTGTGGACGGCCACCGCGAGGAGGTCCACGCCGGCACCGAAGCTTACGCCCTTTGCTATGAGATGGCCGATCTTGAGAAGGCCGTTGCCGGCGACGACTTCAAGCGCGAGCTGCTGGATTATGCTTCTGATGTTATGGAGCTTATGACCAAGCTCCGCGCCGATTGGGGAGTCGTGTACCCCGAGGAGGAGTAAGCGATGCTTGCGGAAGATAGGCTCAATGCGATCGTGTCGATGGTGCAGCAGGCCGGCTCGGTTACCGTGCCGGAACTTGCCGAGGCCCTGGGCGTGACACCGTCCACCATTCGCCGTGACTTGCAAACGCTCGACCGCGCGCACCGTATCGCCAAGGTGCACGGAGGTGCGACGAGTCTGGAGCGCGCGCACGTGACGCGCGACTTGACGATCAGCGAACGCAGTGATCTCCATAACGATGACAAGGAGCGCATCTGTGCTCGTGCCGCGGCCCTGGTGGAGCCCGATAGCTTTGTGTATATCGATTCGGGCTCAACGACCCTCAAGCTCATCGAGCATCTTCCGCGTCTCGACGGCGTCACCTATGTGACCGATTCCGTGCTCCATGCTCAGCACCTTGCTTTGCGCGGCATGCGTACCGTGGTGCTGGGCGGCGAGCTCAAACCCGAGACCGAGGCGCTCGTTGGCCCCGATGCCTTGGCAACCCTGGACCGCTATAACTTCAACTGCGGCTTTTGGGGATCCAACGGCATCGCGGCCGAGCAAGGTCTCACCACACCGGATATCGAGGAAGCACAGGTCAAGCGTATCTCGATGCGCCATACCGCCAAACGCTTCGTAATCTCGGACGCCAGTAAATTTGGCATGGTGGCGCCCGTCAAGTTCGCGGACTTCCGCGACGCAACGATTATTACCGCAGGCGAGGTCCCCGCCAAGTACCGGGCAATGGACAACGTCATCACGGTCTAGCAGCAGGGGACGGGCTAAGGCCAAAACCACCACAAAGGGGCCTGTCCCCATTGTGGTGGTTAGCAACGGAAACCGAGTAGTTTTCTCAATAGAAAAGCGGCAACGTCCATCACGGGCGTTGCCGCTTTCGTTGTCTACCGGTTTGTCTACGTCTGTAACAACTGGACCGTTAAAAGTGGGTTAGATGTTACAGAGTGAGATACTTCCGAACCGCACCGTCCCTTTGTCTCAATCTGTAACATCTGGGACCGATTTTGCCGAGTTATTGTTACAGATTGAGATTTTCCCTTGAGGGGGATTCGAATGTCTCGATCTGTAACAGACCGACCGGAAAATGGGCTCTAACTGTTACAGATCGAGACGTTTTGGGACCGCGGCTGAGCCATTGCGGCAAAACCACCACCAAGGCGCCCGTCCCTTATTGGCAGGTTTTAGGGCTCCCAGGGGCAAGGGGCTTCGATGTGGATGTGCTCGCCGGTTACGGGATGCGTGAAGGACACGCTGTGGGCGTGGAGCATCAGGCCGCAGGGGCGCGGCGTTCCGTACAGGTCGTCGCCAACCAGGGGATGATGCTCGCTTGCCAGGTGCACACGGATTTGGTGCTTGCGGCCGGTGAGCAACTCGACATCGATATACGAGCGCGTGGGCAGGCCACGACGGCTCTTAAGGCGTTTGAGCACCTTCACGCGCGTTTGAGAGGGCTTACCGCTGGCGCCGACGCGCATCTTGCGGCTGTCGTGGCGGTCGCGCGCGATGGGCTTGTCGATGAGCTTCTCGTTCCAGTCGATCTTGCCCTCGGCCAGCGCCAGATAGTGCTTTTCGAAGGCGTGGTCGATCACCATCTGGTCAAAGGCGGGCTGCGTCTGTTTGTCGAGCGAAAACAGTACCACGCCGGTGGTGTTGCGGTCCAGGCGGTTGAGCGGCTGCATGTCAGTCGCGGCAAAGCCGTCGCCCATGGCCAGCAGCAGATCGCTGGCGTAGTCGGTAAGCGTGCGCTCGCCGGTGCCGTCGCCGTGGACGATCATGCCGGCGGGCTTGTCGATGGCCATGAGCCAGGCGTCGCAGTAAAGGACTTGAGGTTCTTCGTTCACGTGTAAGCCTTTCGGTTAGCTGATTCCCACAAACATGCAGCCCGAGGTCGCCCCGCGCAGGCGGGCGGCGGGCTTGCGGCCGGCTTGAGCTGCCTCGACGGCGCGACGGACGCGAGCGACGGCACGGGCGATCTCATCCGTCTCGAGTAGCGTTCCGTCCACCATGAGACGACGCACGCCGGCATCGAGCAGCTGAGGAACCTGAGGCGTGAGGTCGATGGGGTAGGCGTCGTACAGGCGTGAGCGGCCATGGATGTCGGTGCGCACGGGCATGACCTTGCCGTCGATATTCTTGAGCGACAGCTTGCGGGCGCGCAGGCGGCAGTTGGCGCAATCGTGGATGCAGCCATTGGCCACCTGCAGGATGCAGTGCTCGCTCGTCATAACGCGCGGGCGGCCAAAGACGGTGATGCCCAGAGCCGCGGGCGCGGCGGCGCCGAGCGAGACAATCTCGTCGAGTGTGATCTCGGGCGAGAGCCAAAACGCACCGGCTCCGCGCTCGGCAAGCGCCTCCATGCAGGGCGTGTTGTGCACCGGCAGGCAAGAGCGAATCTCGGCCGTGGCGCCAACCTGGGCGGCCAGGGCAAGCTCAGAGATGTTGCCAATAGCGACCGTGGCGCCGGCAACAACCCACGGGTCGACGCGTACGTGGTCAACGGCGCGGCAGACCTCGTCGAGCACGGGTACGATGCCCTGCTCAAATGCATCGGTGGGGGAGAGCTCGGCCGCATCGAGCGCGTCGGTGGTCATGTAGATGCGCGTTACACCCTCGGCGCGAGCGGCCTCGGCGGCCTCGAGCGAGGTGACGGTGGCGCAGATCTGCGGCTCATCGCGGTAGTGCTCGGGCGCGGGGCGGGAATCACTGGTTACAATCGCCGGCAGCTCGAGCGTTTTCGCGCGCTCCGCGTACGGCGTCAGAATGGCCTCTTCCAGCGCCTTGCAGGCGGCGGCACGCACCTTGTGCACGGCGGAGAAGCCCATGCCGCAGCCGGCGTCGAGCGAAACGTCAAAGCTCGCTGCCTCAAACGGCGAGGAGCCCATGCGGCCCACATGCTCAACCAGATCGGATGCCTCGACGGCGCGGGTCTTGGCGGCCTCGACGGTGAAGCCCGTGGCGGTGGCGGTGAGCGCGGGGTTGTCACAGCAGGTGAGTGTGACAGTAAACGGCTCGCCCAGGCGCGCCACGACGGACACGTCAACAGCTCGGCGGCGCAGCACATCGCGCTTGAGCGCGGTGCCGGCGGCGTCGATGGCGCGCTGACTGCGAATCACGCGGACGCGGCAGCCCTCGGGCATGCTGCGGGGCACGCGGCACTCAATGATGTCACCGGCGGCGGCATCATCGGCGGCAATGGTGGTCAGGAACTGGTCAAACTCGTTATCGTGGCGAAGCTCCAGCAGGTCGCCTTTGCCCACGGGCTCAAACAGCTCAATGCGGGCGATGGCGGCGCGGCGACGGCGGTCGTCGGGCTTGAGGCCGCGCACATCGCGGTTGGCCGGGCGGCTGCCCAGCACCGTGCCCACGATCTGGCCGCGGTTGTTGGAACGCTCATAGCTCATCATCTCGTCGCCCGAGGTGCCGTCCTGATAGGCGTGCGTAAAGTCGCGGTTGAAGCAGCGCTTGAGCTGGCGCTGGCGGGCGGCTTCCTCGTCCTTGGCAACGGCGGCTCCGGATAGCATGTCGTCAATTTCGTGACGATACACATCAACGATGGAGTACACGTAATCGGGTGATTTCATGCGGCCCTCGAGCTTGAGCGATGCGGCGCCGGCGTCATACAGACGGCGAACAAGCAGCGACGTGTTGGTGTCGCGCGGGCACAGCGCGCGCTCGCGACCGGCAGGGGAGAGCGAGCGGCCGTTCTCGTCAATTAGCTCGTAGGGTAGGCGGCAGGGCTGGGCGCACATGCCGCGGTTGGCCGAGCGGCCAGCCATGGCAAAGCTCGACAGCAGGCACAGACCCGAGTAGCAAAAGCAGATGGCACCGTGGCTAAAGACCTCCAGGTCCACATCGGGCGCGGCGTTGTGAATGACGGCGATCTCGTCGATGGAGAGCTCGCGCGAGAGGGTCACGCGGTCGGCGCCCTGCTCGCGGCACCAAAGCGTTCCGCGGTCATCATGGATGTTCGCCTGGGTCGAGATGTGCGTCTCGATGCCGGGCATCGTGCGCTTGACCTCAAAGAACAGGCCCCAGTCCTGGATGATGAAGGCGTCGGCGCCCAGCGTGGAGCAGCGATGGATGAGTTGCAGCGCATCGCCCATCTCGGACTGCTTGATGACGATGTTGACCGTGACGTAGACGCGCGA
>CABUWA010000036.1 GCA_902495085.1 uncultured Collinsella sp.
ACCGAGCGCGGGCGTGGCGCCTTTGTGGCCGACACGCCCGCGCTCCACGAGAACAACCTGGTGTTTTCGAGCTATACCAAGCAGGTCGAAGGCCAGGGCATGAAGCCCACCACGCGCACGGTGGACTCGGGCTTTACCAAGGCGGGCGGCAGCATAGCTAAGTTCTTTGATGCCGCCGTGGGCAGCAAGCTCGTCAAACTTGTCCGTCTGCGTTATCTGGACGATGCGCCACTGTGTCTGGAGACCACCTATCTACCACCGAGCTTTGAGGCACTCATCAATCGTGATATCAACGGTTCGCTCTACGCCACGCTGCGTCAAGAATTCCATCGCGCGCCGGCACAGGGGCACAAGACCTTTGAGGTGTGCTATGCCTCGCAAAACGAGGCGTTTTTGCTCAACGTTGAGCGCGGGCAGGCGCTGATTCTGATCACCGACTACGTCTACGACACCGACGGCCGCCCGCTCCACGTCTCCAAGCGCATCCAACGCACCGACCGCGCCAAATACACCGAGCCCATCGGCTAACCTGCCAAAATAAACCTGTCCCTACATGGCAGGTTTGGGGAGGTCGGGGAACCAGGTTGGCTTAGGTTGGTTGGGCGTGCGCTCGGCTAGGACCAACTCCATCCAGCACATGTCGTACCAGCGGCCGAACTTTTGGGCGCAGCGGTCAAAGGCACCCACCAGGCGGTAGCCCATATGGGCATGGAAATCCTGACTGTTGTGCGTCAGATACTCGTCGTCCTTGTCGTGCGGCACGGCGATGAGCGCGCACATATTGGTGATGCCCATCGCGATCAGGCATTGCTTGAGCGCATCGTGCAGCTTGCGGCCCAGCCCGCCGTGGCGCACATCGCGCGCCAGATAAATCGACGTCTCGACCGACCAGTCGTATGCTTCTCGGCTGTTGAGCGGACTCACATAGGCATAGCCTACCGGACGCCCGTCCAGCTCCATCACCAAATACGGGTAGCGCTTGAGCGTACGCTCGATGCGCCCGGCGAACTCCTCAACGCTCGGCACCTCGTATTCGCAGGTTATCGCCGTCTCGCGCACATATGGCTCATAGATGGCAAGCAACGCCGGCGCATCATCGGGCGTCGCCGGGCGAATCGTCGGCTCGGACATCTCGGTCATACAACCCTTCTCCCCCAAAAGCAAAGGCCACCCTACGCCAAAACCAGCGCAAGGCGGCCCCTCGTCATTACATCAGGCTACAGGACAGCCGCCAACGCGTCGATATCCTCCTGCGTCGTAGCCCAGCTGGTGCAAAAACGCACTACCGTGTGGGTCTCGTCGTACTTTTCCCAGTACTCGATCGAGGCATGCTCGCGAATGCGAGCCATGTCCTCGTTGGGCAGAATCACGAACTGCTGGTTGGTCGGCGTCTCCAAGAAGAACTGGTAGCCGCGCTCGTGCAGCACGCGACGAAGCGCCTGCGCGGTCTCAATCGCCTGGCGGCCAATCTCAAAATACAGGCCATCGGTAAAGAGCGCCTCAAACTGCACGCCCGTCAGGCGGCCCTTGGCCAGCAACGCACCATGCTGTTTAATGCGCGGAATGGGATGCGCCGGGGCGCGCATGCCGCAAAACACCACGGCCTCGCCGCAAAGCGCGCCGCACTTGGTGCCGCCAATGTAGAACACGTCACACAGCTGCGCCAGCTCGGGCAGGGTGATGTCGCACTCATCGGCCGCCAGCGCATAGGCCAGGCGAGCGCCGTCCACAAACAGCGGAATCTCACGCTTCTGGCACACCGCATGAATCGCCGCGAGCTCGGCCTTGGAGTACAGCGTGCCGTACTCGGTCGATAGGCTCACGTACACAGCGCCCGGGAACACCGTGTGCTCGTAGCTCTCGTTTTCGTAGAACACCTGGATATAGTTCTCGAGGTCCTCGGCGTGCATCTTGCCCTCGTAGCCGGGGATGGTGAGCACCTTGTGGCCGCCAAACTCGATAGCGCCTGCCTCGTGACAGGCGACGTGGCCAGTCTCGGCAGCAACAACGCCCTCGTAGGGCGCGAGCAGCATGTCAATCACCGTCGCGTTGGCCTGCGTGCCGCCCACCAGAAAAAACACGTCGGCATCGGGGGCCTGACAGGCCTCGCGGATAAGCTGCTTGGCACGCTCGGTGTGTGCATCGGTACCGTAGCCGGGCTGCGGCTCCATGTTGGTGTCGACGAGCGCCTGCAGCACTGCCGGATGTGCGCCGTGGGAATAATCGTTGTTAAACGCGAGCATGGCAATCCTCTCTTACCGGGTATCGGTCAGATGATTCAAACGGGGCTATTGTACGCCGTTGGGATAGGCAATGCGCGCGGCAAGGCACTCAAGCGCCAGCACCAGGGCAAAGCCGCAGCTCACGTCACTCAAAAAATGCGCTCCGATCACGATACGGCCAAAGGCGACGAGCGCCGCGACCGCAGCCGCCGTCCAAAAGGCCATGCGGCGGCGCGACGGTTTTTCCTTAAAGGCCGCCGCGGGAAGCCCAGCGAGCATGAGGCCGATTGCCGCGTGCGCCGTGTGTCCGCTCGCAAACGACTTAAAGCCGTCCTTGACTACACCGGCGGCAATATAGGCCCACTTGTCGGGGTTGCCGATCACCCACCACGGCTGAAACTCGAGTCCCTGCGTCACCTCGATCACGCGCATGCGTGGGCGCGACCACAGCGGCTTGACAATCACGTTGAGGATGATGGCCTGAGCGACCCACACGACAAGCACCATCAACGCCCAGCGCGTGAGCTCGTCGGGCTCGGTCGTGCGCGTGAGGCGATAGACGACAAGGTTAGCAGCGATGACCAGCACAAACGTCAGCACCAACTGAACGGCAATGAGTTTACCGCCAACCCGCAGGGACGAAACGATCTCGTAGCCGGTCAGGCCAACGTTGACGAGGATGCCCAGCACGGCGAGCCACTTGCTCGTCTTGGAATCGGGTCGTGCCGAGCGCACGAGCATAACGCCCGCGACACTCGCCGTCAGCTCAAACGGCAGCTCGCCGGCCGCCTCGATAAAGCGACCGTACATGCTGCCGATATTGAACAGCGCGCTCGAGATCTGATAATCGAAGAAGCTGCCCACGCCCAGACAAAGACACAGGACAACCGCGATAATGGCGACATCTTTCTTATAGATGTATCCGAACATGCTTTCCTTTCGGTCGGGTGAAGGGCGGTCAACCTGCAATGTGGGTGAGACGAAGATGGCTTTGTCCCGTAAATACCCTTGCAGGTTGAGCATAAGTAAGCGAAAACGTTCCATTTGTGGCAAGGTGGCCCGAAGGAGGAGGGAAGCGTACTTGCGTACGCGACCGACGAGTGAGGGTCAGATTGCCCAAATGGGGCGTTTGCAGCGTCGACCCGTTAGTCGTCGTCGCTGGCACCCAACTGCTGCAGCAGCATGAGCGCCGCGGCCACCGGGCCGGTGCCGTCGTTGGCGTCGAGGCCGCGACCCAGGCCGCTGCCCGCACCGGCGCCCGCCTTGTAGGGCACCGACAGCTTGCGGCTCTTGGGAAAGTTCACCGCACCATAGCGGGTCTTAAGCTCAAAGGCCACCTTCTTGGGCACGTCGACGCCCAAAAACGTGATGCGACCGCCACTGAGCGTGACGCTCTCGAGCCCCAGGCGCTCGCCGCGAATACGGATGCGCGCGCGGTTGAACAGGTTGAGCCCCGCCAACGGCAGCTCACCGTGCGCGGCCTCGGTCTCTTCCTGTACCTCGTCGATGCTCTCCAGGTCCTCGGCCGCTGCGAGCTTACGGTACACGAGCACGCGCTGATCCACCGCCGGCAGGTACTCCTCGGACAAGAAGTAATCGGCCGGCAGGTTAATGCCCACGCTCGCCGCCTCCACGCCGGCGTCGTCATCGCCGCGCGCCTCGGCCACCGCCTGGCCCAGCATCTGCGTAAACAGGTCAAAGCCCACGCTCGACAGGTTGCCGTGCTGCTCGGCGCCCATAAGCGAGCCGGCGCCGCGAATCTCCAGGTCGCGCATGGCGATGCGCATGCCGCTGCCCAGGTCCTGGAACTCGGAAAGTGCGGTCAGGCGCGCCGTCGCCTCCTCGGTGAGTGGCAGCTCGCCCGGGAACATAAAGTACGCGTAGGCCTGCGTGGCAGAGCGACCCACACGGCCCTTGAGCTGATAGAGCTGCGCCAGGCCTAGGCGCTGCGAATCCTCGATGATGAGCGTGTTGGCGGTCGCGTTGTCGATGCCGCTCTCCACGATGGTCGTGGCGATGAGCACGTCGATCTTTTTGGTCGCGAACTCGATCATCACGTCCTCGACCTCGCGCGGGCTCATCTTGCCGTGCGCCACGCCCACGCGCGCCTCGGGCGCGGCCTCGTGCACGCGCGCCACGGCGTCGTCGATGGTCTTGACGCGGTTGGACACGTAGTACACCTGACCGCCGCGGCCCACCTCCAGGCGAATCGCCGCACTTACCACGTCAGGGTCGTACTCCCCCACGTGCACGATCACGGGACGACGCCCGGTCGGCGGCGTGGTGATCAGGCTCATATCGCGCACGCCGCTCGTGGCCATCTGCATGGTACGCGGGATGGGCGTTGCCGAAAGCGTGAGCACGTCAATCTGCTCGCGCAGGTTCTTGAGCTGCTCCTTGTGCTGCACGCCAAAGCGCTGTTCCTCGTCGATAATCACCAGGCCCAGGTTCTTGGGGTTCACATCGGCCGAAAGCAGGCGGTGCGTGCCGATGAGCACGTCGATCGTGCCCTCGGCGAACGCCTTAAGCGCGCGCTTTTGCTGCGCCGGCGTGCGAAAGCGGCTAAGCACCTCGACCTCGAGGCCAAACGGGGCAAAACGCTCAAAGAACGTCTCGTAGTGCTGCTGGGCAAGAATGGTCGTGGGGCAGAGCACCATGACCTGGCGGCCGGAGTCCACGCACTTAAACGCCGCGCGCAGGGCAACCTCGGTCTTGCCAAAGCCCACGTCGCCGCACAGCAGGCGGTCCATGGGCTTGGGCGCCTCCATGTCGGCCTTAATATCGGCGATGGCCTCCAACTGGTCGCGTGTCTCGTCGTAGGGAAAGCTCTCCTCCATCTCGATCTGCTCGGGCGTGTCGGGCGGGCAGGCGATACCGGTAATCGACGAGCGGCGCGTATACAGGTCGACCAGGTCAAACGCCAGCTTTTTGGCGTTCTTGCGCGCCTTGTTGGTGGCACGCGTCCAGTCGGCGGTGTTGAGCCTGGTCAGACGCGGCTTATCGCCGTCGGGGCCAACATAGCGCGTGATGCGGTCGACCTGCTCGAGCGGCACGTAGAGCTTGTCGCCGTCGGCATATTCCAGCAAAAAGTAGTCGCGCTCCTTGCCGCCCACTTCCTGGCGCGCGATCTCGCTAAAGAGCGCGATGCCGTGGGTGGCGTGCACCACGTAGTCGCCCGGCTTAAACGGGAACGTGATCTGCGTAATGTCCACCTTGCGGCGGCTGCGCGCGCGGTTGGCGTCCATGCGGGCGTTGAGATCGGCGATCGAGAACACGGCCAGGTTGGCATCGGGCACCACTACGCCCTGCGGCAAGGCGGCATCGACAAAGGTCACACGTCCGCGCGAAATAGTGGGCACGGCGGCGCCGGCGGCAGCCTGGTCGGCACCCGCCTCGAGCGAGCGGGCGTTGAGCGCGTCGGCCTTACGCTCGCGAATGGAAGCATGGGCCTCCTGGCGTGCGGCACGATCGGCGGAATCCGCCGCTGCCACGCGAACGCGGTCGCCGATAGCGCCGACATTTTCGGGCGCCGCGGTCAGCGATTCCTCAAAGGTAATGCCCTCGTCGCCAAAGGTGAGCTCCATCGACTCGCGCGCACCGCGGTCGGGGATGGCAAACACGCAGGCATAGCGCTTGCCCACGACCTCCTGGATGCGCGTCATAAAACGGTTGTCCGAGCCTGCGATGGCCGGCTGCTCAATCTTGAGCTCGGCCGTCACCGCACCGCCGGCACGGATGAGGCTCACGTAGTTCAGGCGCTGCTGGGCACCAAAATCGAGCTGTTGGGCGCGCACGTACAGGCCATCCAGGCGGTCAATCCCTGCCTCGCCGGCACGGGCCTCAATATCCTCGTAGGCGCGCAGGCAGTCGTCGAACAGCGAGCGCGGCTCGGACAGAACCACGAGTGCCTTGCCGCTCACGTGCGCCAACGGGCTTACGGTCTGGCCGTACATCACCGGCAAAAAGCGGTCGAGCTCGGGCGTGACGATGCGCGTATCCACCATCTCGAGCAGCGCCGCCAGCTTGCTGTCGTCCTGGCTGGCACGGTAGAGCGCCACGTGCATGTTGTGGACGGCATCGTCGGTAAGCGCCAGCTCGCGGCAGGGGAAGATCTCGATACTGTCCTCGTTGCCGATGGTTTGGCCCGTGGAGCTCACCATACGGCGGATGCGGTCAATCTCATCGCCGAAAAACTCAATGCGCACGGGCGCCTTTTCCTGCGCGGGAAACACCTCGACGGTGTCACCGTGCACGCGGAACAGACCGGGCGCATCGGCGGCACCGGCATTGGTGTAGCCCATGCCCACCAGGCGCTGCGGCACCTCGTCAAAGGGAATCTCCTCGCCCACCGCAAAGGTCGTGGACTCCCAATAGTGGCTCTCGACCGGCGGCACACAACGCAGCAGCGCGCGAGCCGAGGCGACCATGATGCAATTGTCTCCGCGCACGATGCGTCCCAGTGCCTCGCAGCGCTGCGCCACCACGGCATCGTCGGGCGCCTGCTCGCGCCACGGATAGTCCTTGCGCTCGGGAAAACGGCACACGTGCGCTAGGCCCACGTAGGCGGCAAGGCTGCGCGCGGCGCGATCGGCCGCATCCTCGCCACTCACAATGTAGACCGTGGGACGCGGGCGGCGCGCAAACTGGGCGGCCGCCATAAGCGTGCGGCCCGACTGCGACACAGCCAGCGTCACGTCCTCGCCGGCATCGAGTCCGGCCTCGACGGTCTGCAGCGCCTCGGCAGTGTAGAGCTGCGCGGCTATACGGTGAATGAGCATGCTGTTCCTCCGGCATTGCAACGCCAAAAGCCCGCCGGGGCAAGCTCGGCGGGTCGTACGTCAAATACATTGTCTGTCATGGTAGCGCATGGAGAGGACTCCGGCTCAAGGGCAAACCCAGCCCCGCAAAAAACGCCAGACGAAGATGCGTTCCGCCCTACCCCGCTACGCGCACGCTGGGGCACAAATCTGCCAGCGGGCACTCGTCACACTTGGGTTTGCGGGCGTCGCAGATCTCGCGGCCAAAGGTGATCCACTGGTGGTTGACCGACTCCCAATACTCGTGCGGCAAAATCTTGAGCAGATCTTGCTCGGTCTTGAGCGGCTCTTTGGCATGCGTCTTGGGACTCAGCATCAGGCGGTGCGCGATGCGGTTGACATGCGTATCCACCGCGATGCCTTCCACGATGCCGTACCCCACGTTGAGCACGATGTTCGCTGTCTTGCGCCCCACGCCCGGCAGCTTGACGAGTTCCTTCATGTCGGCCGGCACCTCGCCGCCGTAGTCGGCAACGATCATCTGCGCGGCCTCCACGGCATGCTTGGCCTTACTCTTATAAAAGCCGAGTGACTTAATGGTGTCCGCCACGTCGGTCACACTTGCCCCGGCCATGGCCTCGGGCGTGGGCCACTGGGCAAACAACTTCGGCGTCACCTTGTTGACCTGCGCATCGGTCGTCTGAGCCGAGAGCAGTACCGCGATGAGCAGCCTAAAGGGATTCTCGTGGTCCAAGAAGCACTCGACCGGGCCATAGCGACGGTTAAGGCGCTCGCACACCTCGATGGCGCGATCGCGTTTGGCGGCATTGGTCTCGCGTGGCATAACGACTCCTCGGCTCAGCAGAAACATAACTTCACGGAAACGATTGTCCCACGTACGGGGGCCTTAAGCCTCCAAAAATGCGCCGGTCTGGCGGCTCCACAGGCTCGCGTATTCGCCGCCTGCCTCGACGAGCTGCGCATGCGTGCCATCCTCGACAATCTCGCCGTCTGCCAGCACCACGATGCGGTCGAGCGCCGCCACGGTGGACAGGCGATGCGCCACCACAATGGAGGTGCGGCCACGCATCAGGTTCTCGAGCGCCTCCTGCACCAGCGCCTCGGACTCACTGTCCAGGGCAGACGTCGCCTCGTCGAGCACCAGAATCGGCGCGTCGGTAAGGATGGCGCGGGCGATGGCCACGCGCTGGCGTTGACCACCCGAAAGCTTAACGCCGCGCTCGCCCACCATGGTGTCAAAGCCATGGGGCAAGCGGTCGATAAACTCAGTCGCGTTGGCCAGGCGCGCGGCCTCGCGAATCTGCTCGTCAGTGGCATCGGGGCGGCCGTAGGCGATA
This sequence comes from uncultured Collinsella sp., assembly GCA_902495085.1. Classification (GTDB taxonomy): domain Bacteria; phylum Actinomycetota; class Coriobacteriia; order Coriobacteriales; family Coriobacteriaceae; genus Collinsella. The sequence continues at coordinate 8,338 of CABUWA010000036.1, forward strand.
TTCTCGCGAATGGAGCGGTGAAACAGTAGCGCCTCCTGCGGCACGTAGGCAACCTGGCGGCGCAGGCTCTGCTGCGTGCAGCGCGAGACATCCTGGCCGTCCACGAGCACGCGGCCGCCCTGCACGTCGTCCAGGCGCAGCAACAGCTTGGTGAGCGTCGTCTTGCCCGAGCCCGATTTGCCCACCAGACCCACGCGCTGACCCGCCGCCACATGGAGCGTCAGGTCATTGAACACGCTCTCGCCCGCCGCGGCGTCACGGTATGCAAAGCTCAAGTGTTCAAAATCAATCGCGCCCTCGCGCACCTTGAGCTCGGGGGCATTCTCGTCGTCTGCCACCAGACGCGGCTCGTCCAGGACGCGCGTCATCTCGGCCGCATCGCCGAGCGCGCGGTTGATGCGCTGCGTCATGGAGCTCACGTAGTTCAGCCGCATGGTGAGGTTGTACGTATAGGTAAAGATCATGACGAGCGAGCCAGCCGAGATGCCAAACCACGCGTTGCCGCCCGCGACGAACACGCTCACCACGGCCATGGTGATGACGATAAGGCCCGAAGTCGTAAAGTTGCGTTGCATCATAGCGTGCATCGATACCGTTTCGGCATCGCGCGCGGCACGGTCGGCGGTATCGAACAGGTCGCGCTCAAAGTCCTCGCGCCCGCAGGTCTTGACGGCCAGGATGTTCGTGACCGCGTCGGAAAGCACGCCCGACAGCTTGTTCTGCGCGGCGGACGTCGCGGCCGAAAGCGGCATGATGCGCTTGTACATAAGCCAGACAAACGCGATGTAGACGACCATGATGCCCACCAGGATCACGGTAAACGTCGGCACCACCGGGGCGAGCGCTGCTACCGTGCAGCCAACCGAGGTGATAGTGGGGATGAGCGAATACACCGTCACGTCCACCAGACCCGTGTAGCCGCTCATAAAACGGCTCGTCTGGCTCACAAGCGATCCGCCAAAGCGGCTGGTGTGGAACGTCATGGATTGATTGGAGAGCGTGTCAAAGCACAGGCGCGCCAGGTGATAGTTGCCCGCAATCTCGAGCTTGTAGACGGTGTAGTCCTGCAGCTTGGAGAGGATCTGGCCCACTAGGTTAACGAGCACGAGCGCCAGAATGTAAGGGCCAAAGACCTCAAACACCTGGTCGCCCGCCACGGGGCCGGCTTGGACGCGGTCGACGATAAGGGCCATCACGTAGGTGTTGGCAAACGTGAGCAAAAAGATGTAGCCCGCCGACGAGAACACCGAGAGAAAGACGATTAGCGGCTGCGTGCGCGTGACGTCCCAAAAACGCTGCAACGTGCGACGCACGGTGGAGCGTTTGAGCGGACTGGTGCTTCTCTGAGACATGGGCTTCCTTTCGCGTCTGATAGGGCGAAACGCCATTGTTGCACACTAAAATGCACTTCAGGCAAGCACGATGCGAAAAGCGCCCGCGCCGTGCTTGCGCAAGCGCCCCGCCGTCAGGCACGGCTAGTCCTTGTCTTCTTGGTCTGCGAGCAGGCCTGCGGACGTGAGCCCCAAGATCTCGTCGGCCTGGTCGGTATCCTCCAGCGCGTCGATGTCCTTGAGTTTGCGCTCCATAACGTTGGTGCGTGTGGTGATAATGCCCTCGACCGTCTTGCCCGCGGTCTCGATCTGCTGCTGCGCGCGGCGCAGCGCCGCCTGATAGCGCGGCAGCTCAGCCTTGACGGCGGAAAGCACGCGCAGCACGTCATCGGTGCGTTTTTGCAGCCTAAACGTCTGATAGCTCATCTGCAGGCTGTTGAGGATGGCCGCCATGGTGCTGGGGCCGGCAACGTTGACGTGATAGTCGCGGCCCAGGGTCTCGATAAGCCCGGGGCGGCTGACGACCTCGGCGTACAGCCCCTCAAACGGAACGAACAGAATGCCAAAGTTGGTAGTCGCGGGCACGCTCAGATACTTTTCGCAGATGTCCTTTGCCTCGCGCTTCACCATCATATCGAGCGTCTTGCGCGCTGCGGCGACGGCCTCAGCGTCACCCGACTCCTGGGCGTCGAGCAGATGCTCGTACGCATCGCCCGGGAATTTGGAGTCGATCGGCAGCAGCACGGGATCACCCTCGTCCACCGGCAGCTTGACAGCAAACTCAACGCGCTCCGAGGCGCCTGGCTTGGTGGCCACGTTTTCCAGATACTGGTCGGGCGTAAGGATGTCCGCCAGGATCGCGCCCAGCTGCACCTCGCCCAAAATGCCGCGCGCCTTGACATTACCCAGCACGCGCTTAAGGTCGCCCACGCCGGTGGCGATGGATTGCATATCGCCCAGGCCCTTGTACACGGCCTCGAGCTGGTCATTCACTTGCTTAAACGATGCAGACAGACGGTCGTTGAGCGTACGGGAAAGCTTTTCGTCCACCGTCGCGCGCATCTGATCGAGCTGCACGTTGTTGTCCTTGCGGATGGCGCCCAGCTGTGCATCGACCGTCTCGCGCACCTTGTCCAAGCGGTGCTCGATGCCCTCGCGGTTGGCGCCCAGCTGCTGGGCCGTCTCACGACGCAGGTCGTCCATGCGGTCGCCGGCCTGCGAGAACTCGCGCGCGATGGTCAGGTAGCGCTGCTGCTCTACGGCGGCGTCGGTCGTCTGCTGCTGCGCGATGGCGTTTGCCGTGCGACGGGTTTCTGCCAGCGCGACGTTCAGGGTGTCGAGCGCGTTGTTGGCCTGCTCGAGCGCTGCGAGCGTCTCCGCGTCGCCGCCGCCACGCTCTCGCAACTCGGCACGAAGGCCTTTAAGCTGCAGGGCGCAAACCACAGCAACTCCCACCGCCACCAAGGCAATCACAACAAGCGCAATATCAATAGCAGACATAGATTCCGCCCAACAAACTCAATCGATCACCAATCAAAAACCGCGATCAATCTTACCCCGCCACACGCACCGGGTGCCCGGCCCCTTCTTGGGTGCCCCTCTCCTCCGCATATTCCATAATGCGGCGCGCCGTCTCCCTGCTCACCTTTGAGTCATCGCCGGCTAAGTATGCGTACACGTTTCCCTTATTCAGATTCAAATCGCGGCAGAGACCGTAGCGCGTTATGCCCGATTCCCCTAGCGCTCCCAATGTTCTTTTTCGCATCAGGGCGTTGATCCTTCTATCCGCAACTGGCTTTTCCTTCACCGCTCTATACGCACGCCAAACGTTGGCATAACGGTTAGGGAGCTCGCTTTTGGCGCATAGAGACGCCATGCCACCCGCTTGATCGTACAAAGACAAAACACCCCGGTAATCCTCTTCCATCCACGAGCCCTCGGATAAGCCCAGAACGTATTCGGCTTTGCCCTGCGCCAAAGCGAGCAAAAACAGAGGCTCCGCCACGCGCGGCGCAACCGTCGTCGCCTGCTCAACCAGTTTTCTAAAACTCAGCGACTGCTGCCCGGACAGCTCTCGGCAATAGCCTTTTAAGAATCCCTCAAAGGTCAGATTCAACCGAGCACCTCCTTTTTGTATTGCCTGTATGCACAGACCATCTCTTGATAACTCCGCTCCGAAGGCGACGACGCCAGCGCCTCTCCCTCGTCGAATATAAGCCGTTCGAGCAACCCCCAATCAAGTCGGTCGACGAATGCCTGACTATGAAGATCGATGATGTCGTTCGGACGACAGGCATAGAGCTTCATTACCGCCAGGTCCTCCAAGGATGGCGTAAAGTACCTGATAAAACGCGCCCCAATATCCAAGGGAATCAAACGATCTTCGTAATTGAACGGCATCTGATTACAATATGCCACCGCCATACCATTCACCTCGGGGTATCGAGCTATGATCTCGCGGAGGCACCTATCTGCCTCAAACACATCAATGTCATGTGTAACCGAACGATTCGTCACATCGTTTAGCATGAAGGCGCTTCCTCCCACCAATACAACGTTCGGCCTGTCGTCTCTTGGACCTATTTCCAGCTCCGCCTCTTCGTCAATGCCCAAAAGAGTCTGTTCTAAATCCTGCTTATACATAACAAATCCTATTATTATTCATCTTCAATAATACTATTAAGTCGCATGACAGGACCCACAGGATGCGAGGATTCTACTCATGGCGATAATCCCTACACCCTAGAAGTCCTAATGTAACAAACGCTAACTCTCCCAGCCGGCGCGGATTGTTGTTATGACATCGCCTAGGCGCTGGCCGAGGGCTGACAGATGTTGGAGCACCTCGTTGGGCGATGCGCCGTTGAGGATGCACGTGAGGGCATACGACGCCAGAAAGATGGCCGCAAGCCCTAACGGGATGAGCACGATCATCGCCAATATGCGCAAGCGCTGGCCCACACGGCGACGACGCGCACGACGCTTGTCGAACGCGAGCTCCTGCGCATATGAATCTTGCTGTACGGAATAGGCCTCTGGCGCCGATTTACACCCGGGCACAGCTGCAGGTACAGCAGCGGGCACGACATTTTGCGCAAAGGGCTGGGCTGCCGCCCCTTGCATTTGCATCTCTATAAGCCGTTGCTGTTGGCGCAACATGCGCTCGGCTTGTTGCTGCGGAGTCTCAAGAAACAGATCCATGCTGGCCTCCAAAATCGGAGCATTCGACGCTTACGACCAGCATCCCGCACCGCCATGACCGCGACAACGCAATCGCCGGCAATAGCCACAAAGTTTCTTCTGCTCAAAAGCTGTCGAAAAGCTCAACAACTCCCCTACCAGCACTTTCTCTGAGCTTTTTTCGCCAACAATCTTTTGGCCTTCCACCCTTACGCCAACTGACCAAAATCTAACCAATAGCTTGACGAAAATTGTGGAGACCGGGACCCCACACAAAAAGTGCCGCCCCAAAGGGGCGGCACACAAACTTATTATCAGCTTTTCTGTAACGAGCATGCGACGACTCAACGCCGGGGCGCAAGGCGGGGAAACCTTTGCCTCGCGCGACCCTGCGAAGCCGTGAGCGAGAGGGGAAGGTTTCCCCGCCCTGCGCCCCGTGGTCGGTGAGAACAGACTACATGCCCGCGAGACCGCGGGCGGCGGTGGCGCACATAAATGCCAAGACGAGAATCACGAGCGACCCGGCGATGTCTGCCAGCACGCCCATTACGCGGCGCTCAAACAGCCAACTCTCAAAGTGCGGGGCAACGTTGCGCCAAACACGCCACAGCAAGATGCCCATACCGATGACGCCCGGGATATTGAGCAGTAGGATCTCGGAGCACAAAAGACCGATCAGGTTGCCGGCGGCAAAGCCCGCATCGCCCTCGCAGTATTTGCGATAAATCATGTACAGCATGTACGCCACAAACGGCTGCAGGCACGCAGAAATAAACGTGACCACCATCGAGGGCTCCTGCGAAAAGACCTCGGTGAGCTTATCCACGCTCGTGGCATCCTTAGAGGCCAGGAACAGGCCAATGACCACCACAGGTACCACGCCCAAGATGACCTCGACCATCGTAAACAGCTTGGCGGTCAAGTCCTCACTAGCCGAATTCAAATGGGGCGCCCACTCAGGATGAGCATGCGCACCGACCTTCTTGCCCTTCTCAGCACGATTGGCCTTTTCACCCTCGGCAACCCGACGACCAGGATCCTTGCGAGTTCCCGCCGCAGCAACCCGAGCCCGAGACTTCTTACCCATAACCAACACCTCACAAGAGGAAACGAATAGCCAACGCTACCCAGTGTACCCTCTAAGCAACGTCACCGCCCCAACCGGCCCCCACAAAAACGTGCCGCCCCATAAGGGGCGGCACACAAACTTTTTTATCAGCTTTTCTGTAGCGAGCACGCGACGACCCAAAGCGGGCCGGGAGGGCCGGACTACCTTCCCTCAACGCGACCCTGCGAAGCCGTGAGCGAGGAGGGAAGGTAGTCCGGCCCTCCCGGCCCAGCTCACGCTAGCGCCAAGCGCTAGTAGTTCACCACCTGCTCCTCAAAGTACGCC
>CABUWA010000037.1 GCA_902495085.1 uncultured Collinsella sp.
CCATCGCGCTGCCGAGCTCCGATATCGTGCTACTACGCACGTTTTTGGGCGCACTCTCGCTTGTCACCGTCCTCGCCATCACCCAACGCCATAAGTTGCAGGCGCCATCTCGCCCCCGCGAAGCCGCAGCCCTCCTCCTCTCGGGAGCCGCACTGGGCGCCAGCTGGATTTTTCTATTCCGCGCCTACCAGACGATCGGCGTCGGCATATCCTCGCTGCTGTACTACTGCGGCCCTATCATTGTCATGGCGCTCTCCCCGCTCATCTTTGGCGAAAAGCTGACCGGTGGCAAAATCGCCGGGTTTATCGCCGTCGCCTGCGGCGCTTTTCTCATTGCAGCGCAAGGTTTAGGCGGAAACATGCCCATTGCGGGCATCGTCTGCGGCATCGCCTCGGCATTTTGCTATGCACTGATGGTCATCGCCAGCAAGGGTGCGCCGCACATCGAGGGTCTCGAGAACTCCGCGCTCCAGGTGAGCGCCGCCTTTGTGACCGCGCTGGTCCTCACGCTCGTCACGCAGGGCGCTCCCTCATTCCTGTCCGCCGGAGTCGCCGCCAGTATTGATTGGCGCGCCGTCGTCATGCTCGGCGTCGTCAACACCGGCATCGGTTGCCTGCTCTACTTTAGCGCTGTCGCCAAGCTGCCCGTCCAGACCGTCGCGGTCGTCGGCTACCTCGAGCCGCTTTCGGCCGTCGTGTTCTCGGCCGTCCTTTTAGGCGAAGCCATAACACCGGTCCGTCTGATGGGTGCCGCACTTATCATCGGCGGCGCGCTCTTTTGCGAACTCGCCGGCAAACGCGCAGACACCAAAGCAAGCATCGCCCAAGCGGCACGCGCTTAAAAGCCCCTGCTTTGAAATGCCACCTGCGTATATTAATAATCCCCAGCTGGGGATTATTGTCTAAAACACCCCGATGTGCCAAACTGCTCTTATATGTATAAAGATGGCATAAAGGTCTACTGCCCTTTGCAGGGGCCAGATGTCCAAGGGAGTCCACGTGGCACACAACGAACTGGAGGCAAGCCTCCAAGACCAGCGTAGTCAGAGCGGACATGGCGCCATCCCCCTCTCCGCTGGCATGCTGCTCGTTACGCTCGGCGTCGTCTATGGCGACATCGGCACGAGCCCTATGTACACCATGAAATCAATTGTCGCCAACAACGGCGGCATCGGTACCGTCAGCGAGGACATGATCCTGGGCGCGCTTTCGCTCGTCATCTGGACCATGACACTCGTGACCACGGTCAAGTACGTGGTAATCGCCATGAAGGCCGATAACCACAACGAAGGCGGCATCTTCGCCCTGTTTAGTCTCGTGCGTAAGGTGGCGCCGTGGCTGATTCTACCCGCTATGATCGGCGGTGCGGCACTGCTTGCCGACGGCATCCTCACTCCCGCCGTCACGGTCACCACAGCCATCGAGGGTCTGCGCACCATCGAATGGGGCCATGCGCTGCTGGGCGACGGCCAGACCAATGTGATCATCATTACCATCATCATTATCTGCGGCCTATTTGCCATGCAGCGTGCCGGCACCTCGTCAATCGGCAAGCTGTTCGGCCCGCTTATGACGCTATGGTTCCTGTTCCTGGCGGGCGCCGGCCTGTTCAACATGCTCGGCAACCTGTCCATCTTGCGCGCACTCAACCCCATCCGCGGCATCATGTTCCTGTTCTCGCCCATCAACCACTCGGGCATCATGGTGCTCGGCTTTGTCTTTCTGTCGACGACCGGCGCCGAGGCGCTCTATTCGGACATGGGTCACGTGGGCAAGGCTAACATTTACGCATCCTGGCCGTTCGTGAAGGCGGCGCTTATCCTTAACTATCTGGGTCAGGGCGCTTGGCTGCTCGCCAACAACTCCAATCCCCAGATGCTCGCGATGGACATCGTCAACCCGTTCTACATGATGCTTCCCGAGCCCCTGCGCCCCTTTGCCATCGTGCTTTCGGCCGTGGCGGCCATCATCGCCTCACAGGCGCTCATCACCGGCTCGTTCTCGCTAGTATCCGAGGCCACGCGTCTCAACCTTATGCCGCACCTGCGCATCCACTACCCCAGCGACACCAAGGGCCAGCTCTATATTCCGCTCGTCAACAACATCATGTGGGTCGGCTGCATCTTCATCGTGCTGCTGTTCCAAAACTCCGAGCGCATGGAGAGCGCCTACGGCCTCGCCATTACCGTGACCATGCTCATGACCACGACGCTTTTGACGAGCTACATCGCCGGCATCCTCAAGCACAGGCTGGGTGCCTGCGTCTTCGCCCTGCTCTTTGGTGCCATTGAGCTGTGCTTCTTCGCCTCGTGCCTCACCATGTTCTTTGACGGCGGCTATGTGATGATCTTCTTGGCCGCACTGCTGTTTGGCCTTATGTATGTGTGGCGCCGCGGCACCGCCATCGAGCGCACGCAGACGATCCTGCTGCCCGTCTCCAAGTACATCGATCAGCTCAACCGCCTGCGCAACGACGAGACCTACCCCGTGCTCGCCGACAATCTGGTGTTCCTCACCAACAGCCCCGATCCGCTCACACTCGACCGCGACGTGCTCTATTCCATCCTGGACAAGCACCCCAAGCGCGCCAAGGCATATTGGTTCATCAACGTGCACGTTACCGACGAACCCTATACGCACGAGTATTCCGTCGAGACCTTTGGCACGGACTTTTTGTTCCGCGTGCGCCTGGACCTGGGCTTTAAGGTCAACCAGCGCGTCAACGCCTATCTGCGTCAGATCGTCGGCGACTTGATGGCATCGGGCGAGCTGCCGCCGCAACATCACACCTACTCCATCTACGAGACGCGCGGCAACGTAGGTGACTTCCGCTTTTGCATGCTGCGCAAGATGCTTGCCCCCGAAACGGACATCAACCGCAATGACCACCGCGTGATGGCCATCAAGTACGCCGTCCGCCGCGCCTGCGGAAGCCCGGCACGCTGGTACGGTCTCGAGAACTCGGCCATCATCATTGAGTACGTACCGCTCTTTGCCCGCATGCGCCCGGCCGTTAAGCTCGTGCGCACCCAGGTGCCGCTCGAGGTTCAGATCGAAGAGGCCGAGGAAATGGAAGTCGACATCTTCTCGGACGACTTGGTCAACGGCAACGAAGCCGGTAAGGACATGAACGTCGATCCCACCGAGTTGCTCGAGAGCGTCGCCGATACGCCCGAACAGCAACAGCTCGACGGCCTCGAGAACGAACAACTCAACGACGCCAACTTCTAGCGGCGCCATAAATCAACGACAGCGGCCCTGCGTCTCACGATCTGCCAGGGCCGCTTTTGTCTACGTTTTTGGCCAGGTAAAACACCTTTGAGGCTTTACCTGGACGTAATCGTAGACTGCTATTCGGCATTTCCGGGGCTAGACAACCGCCTGGCCCCAATCGGTCATATAACCCTAGCCCACATTGAAATGCCATCGAAAAAGAAGCAGGCTATAGAGACTGGTCTCTCACCCACTCGATGAGTTCGGGAATCGCATAAGCGTATTGCCAGGTAAAGTTATGAGTGTTTCCACCCTGGACCGTCTTGTCGGTGCTATCGAGAGTTCCCTTCTCTACATGAAGGAAAACGACATGCGCCCCATCGGTCACCGCTTGTTTACAGGCCGAGGAGCAGACATCCGAGAGCTCGACCATAAGCTCATCGAGCGTCTTCTGGCTGCTAGCCGCCTTGGCTCCTTCCTGGTTACCCGAAGGGTTTTTCTCTCCCGTTGCGTCGTAATCAACCCACAGGCCACTCGTATGTCCTTCGCCGTCATAGTTATAGGCGCAATTCAGCTGCTTCTCAACATAAGGAATTCCGATACTCGCGACACCCTTCTCGGGATCCGTCATGCCGCCATAGGAATTGGAATCGTCTTCAGAAACGAATATCACCATGGGCGTCTTGGCAATCGGAGTCATGTTGCCTTGCCCGGCAACGAGCATAAGCGCTGCAAAGGAATTGTCATCGGGATGCTTGGAGGCATATTCGATGAGGGCCATGCACCCGGCAGATTCGCCCGTCCCGTAAATGCGATCCGGATCGATTGAGTAACCCTGGTCGATCAGGTCCTCGATTACATGCAGGCAAGTCTCGATATCGCAACAAGTTCCAGCGATCGTCAGCACAAATTGTGACCCATCAGCCCAGGCAAGGGCTCCCAGACCTTGACGAAGATTCACCCTCACATCGCAGGTGGTTACCCCCGCATCCGGCAGGAAGAGCGTGATGGGGTATTTCTTTGCCTTGTCGTAGTCGTCAGGCTGTGCCAAGGCAAACGAAGCATGGAATCCAGTTTTGGGGTCATCGTAGGTCCCTGCAACAAACTTGTCTGCCTCGGAGTTGAGAACAGTCGAAGCCACGAGATATCGGGAGGATGTCTCGTCGCCTGTAAGCTTTTTACCTGCAGAATCCTTAAGATCCTTTATTTGGGCGATTTTGACGCAACCGCTATCAAGGGATACGGGACCGTTTGAGCCTACGCACCCACGCGTCATCTGAAACATCAACGTCTGTGCGCCCGCATCTGCTGGATCGAGCTCGACGATGACGTACGTTCCCTTGCTTTTGCCCCCTTCATCACTCAGCTCGGCTTTGTCGTTTACATAGGCAGTGACAATCGAGCGTCCCAAAACCGAGAAAGATCCCAGCCCCTTTTCCTGAGCCTGTTGACCGATGCCGCCATGTCCGGGATCAACCGAAGACGCATCGACATCCACGTCGTATTCAATCGCCACGCCGACAATCTTCTCTCCGATTGCATATGTTTTCGCAAGTGCAGAAACAGAGATAACGTGCTCGTAGAATTCGCTAACGTCGCTATCCGTGCCACCCGATTTGCCGTCGCTATCAACCTTCAGTGCATCATCCTTGCCGGCAGCCACGCTTCCCGCGCCACTTTCGCTTCCAGACGCGCAGCCAACAAGCATAGAGGCGGTGCCCGCCAGCATTGTGGCCCCACCGGCCGTTAAAAAGCTTCGCCGACTCATTTCGAAAGCCATTTTTATTGCCCCGTTCCCCAGCCCGCTTCTGACTGGATTTTCAGCATTTCTAATCAGAAATTAACGAAACGGAGTCCGTGCCTTCGAAGCGCCAAAACAGGGAATCCGTTGATGCCAGATGCCCGGCGCGCCGCTCGGAAGTAAAACTAAAGAAATTTTATATAATCTAAATGAGCCAATCGATTCGCTTTTGAACGGCTATTATTCCAAAGATGAATTGAAGCTACCGTTTGTTTAATATATCTTGACAAAGTCATCGGCATCATGTTTGCCTTCAACTTCTGATCTACCAAGCGGCCCTGCGCCTCACGAGAGGCGCAGGGCCGCTTTGCATTGCAGTAAAGCTAACGGCTACGAACGGCGCGGCTCGGGAACCACGAGCCTATCGGGGCTCGCGCCCTCGGCATCCATCAGGCTCACGTAGCGAATCGACGGATCCCCATACATCGCGTAGTAATAATTGCCCGTGCGCGCGCTAAAGCATCCGGTGTAGATAGTCTTCTCGAACTTGCCATCGCCCATCCTGGACGCTCCCTCGATCATCACCACGCCCTCGAGCGAGCGAAACATGCGAACGACGTTTTCGGTCTCGCTCTCCTTTTGTGGGTAATTGGCATTGAGGTACGCCGCCTTTACAAAACGGCTCGGCGAATAGCAATCGCCCGGAATGCCGCGCATGCCGGCACCGGCTCCATAGGGCTTAAGCTCGGCGGCACGCCATGTCGCCGTCTGCGGAAAATCGCTTGTGGCCGTGATATAGGTGCGCAGGTTTTCCATGTGCCACGGGAAGGTGGGCTGATTGGCAAGGGTGTCGACCGGATTGTCGTATACATGCAGGCCGTCAGCCATCATCTCGACCACGATGCTGCGCTGGCTGTCGCCGATAATCCAATGGAGCAGCGACACGCCCAGCCCCTCTCCGGCAGATTTGGCGACAATCACCGTGTCGCGCAGCGCGGCCTCGACCTCATCGACCGTCGAGAACGTCGCTGCCACCCACAGGGGAAACTCATAGGCCGCGATATTGTTCTTGCCGTCGACAGGGCCCTCGGCATACTCGGCATAACCCGGGAAATTGAGGCCCGCCACGGCGAGGCCCGCATCGTTGCCGCAGTCGAAGAACATAGGGTAGTTCTCGTAATCGATGCACATGCCGATTACCGCGTGCGCCGCCGACGCATCGTCGATAAACGAATACGGGACGTGGAACCCGCGCGGCATCACGCGAACCTGTTGGCCGTAGTCAAAGCTCCAGTCTAGGTTGCGGCCTAGATACATGTGACCAGAATTATCGGTAAATCGAATGCTCGTACACATAGCGCCTCCTAGCTTTACGTTCCTGCTAAGGTTATTGTCACCAAACAAAAAGGCGCTAAACACAAAAGCCCGGACATGACAACAATGTCACGTCCGGACCAAAAGAGACGAAGTGCGGTGCTTTGGTCCCCTTAGACCAACTTTCCTAGACAGTGGTCAATCATGTGTTGAATCATCTGCGCCTCGAAGCCCACAAAGTCCTGCTTGCGCTCGCGCATCTTGCCGTCGACGATCACGTCATAAGCGACCTTGCACTTGATATAGCGCGTGGACTTGGTGACCTCCTCGTGCGTCAGGCAGCTCTCCTCCATCTTGCTGGCGCCCAGGCCAAACACCAGACGGGGGTTGTAGAGCACGTGGGGCTCGCCGGCATCGTCCAGGTAGACGCAAACCTTCTTGGTAACGCCAATCTGGTTAGCGGCCAAGCAGCCGGCATCGTCGAGCGACTTGATGGTATCGATCAGGTCCTGAGCAACCGACTCGTCCTCGACGGTCGCAACCTCGCAACGCTGGGACAGGATAGCCTCGTCGTGGCAAAGCTCTTTAATCATACGTTCCTCCATAGGGGTCGTTGTAACCGCTTAAGTATACGGTACCCACACATTTTCATGCGAAAAATACCGTCCGTCTGCTACAAAGCGCCGAACATCAACATGCGAGGAACAACAGCGTCGTAAAGGGGCTATAGTGGGTGAGTTCGTGTCAATCGGCCTAAACTCGGGGCCGAGCAAGGAAAGGGTATGCATGGACGAACTATTTCACGTCAGCGAGCGCAAGTCCACAATCGGGACCGAACTCCGCGCTGGACTGACAACATTCCTGGCGATGGCCTACATCATCGCCGTCAACCCCGCGGTGCTCTCGGGCGCTGGCATCGATGCGGGAGCGCTCGCCTGCGCCACCTGCCTGGGCGCCGGCATCATGACCATCTGCATGGGCATCTTCGCCAACCGCCCGCTCGCCTGCGCGTCGGGCTTAGGCGTCAACGCGATGATCGCTGGAATCACCACCACCGTCTGCGGCGGTGACTGGCACGTGGCCATGAGCGTCATCTTCCTCGAGGGTATCGTCATCTTGCTGCTCGTGCTTTGTGGCCTGCGCGAGGCCATCATGGACGCCATCCCGGTTGTCCTGCGTCACGCCATCTCGGTGGGTCTGGGCCTGTTCATCGCCATGATTGGCCTGTGCGATGCCGGCATTATCACCGCTGGCGCCGGTACACTCGTCGGTCTGGGCGACATCACCTCCCCCACCTTCATCGTCGGCATCATCTCCATCCTGGTGACAGTCGCCCTCGCCTGCCGCAACGTCCCCGGCTCGCTGCTCATCGGCATCGTCGTCGCCGTCATCGCCGGTATCCCCCTAGGTGTGACCCATGCTCCGACCGGTATCATCGCCCCGCTCGACTTCTCGAGCATCGGTGGCCCCATCGCCGACGCCGGCGGCGTGCCCGCCATCGTCAAGGTCCTTACCGACCCCACGCTCCTCGTCATCTCGTTCTCGCTGCTCATGAGTGACTTCTTCGACACCATGGGCACCGCGATGGCCGTGGCCAAGCAGGGCGAGTTCCTCACCGACGACGGCAACGTCGAGAATATCAAGGAGATCCTGATCGTCGACTCCGCCGCCGCCGCTGTGGGCGGTTTCATGGGCGTCTCCTCCATCACCACCTTCGTCGAGTCCACTTCCGGCGCCGCCGACGGTGGCCGCACGGGCCTCACCTCCGTCACCACCGGCGTGCTGTTCATTCTCGCCGCGTTCTTCTCCCCCATCGTCACCATCGTTTCCAGCGCCGCCACCTGCGGTGCTCTGGTCTACGTCGGCTACCTCATGATGAGCGAGGCCTCCGAGATCGATTGGTCCGACGTGTCGCAGGGTTTCCCGGCGTTCATGATTGTCGCCGGCGTGCCCTTCACCTACTCCATCTCTGCCGGCATTGGTCTGGGCTTTATCGCCTACGTGATCGTCGCGCTCTTTAAGGGCGAGGCCTCCAAGATCAAGCCGCTCATGTGGATCGCAGCCCTTGCCTTCCTCGTCTACTTCTTCGTGGCGTAACGGCATAGTCTGCCGAAGCAAAACAACAAGGCGCGGAGTCGCATCGAACGGCTCCGCGCCTTTCTTTTAGCGTCTGCCCCCGTGCCAGCGTGCGACAATTGAGGCTGTCAATATCACAACACCGAGAGAAGCCTGCCTTGGAAGCGCATCATAAGCAGATAACCGTTTATTCAGAGCGTGCGGAAGGTACGCCCGTCATCTACCTCCCCGTGGTTATGGGCGACGGTAGTGAAGTCTACGAGCGCTGCCGAGAGCTCGACTGCCCGCCGTTCACCCTTGTCGCCATCGGAGGACTCGATTGGAATCGCGAGCTGAGCCCCTGGGAATGTGAGGGAACTATACGAGATGCCGAGCCCTTTGGTGGACAGGCTGCTGGTTTTCTTGACGAGTTGTTGAAGCAGATAATCCCAGAGGCCGAATCATCGCTCCCGCAACCGCCCACCTGGCGCGGCGTTGTCGGCTATTCGTTGGCGGGTCTTTTTGCACTGTGGGCACTTTGGCAAACAGATGTCTTTGAGCGCGCGGCGAGTGCATCGGGGTCGCTGTGGTTCCCCGGCTTTATCGACTACGCGCGTGAGCGCACGATGACAGCCACGCCCGACGCCGCCTATCTGTCGCTCGGTAAAAAGGAAACCAAGACGCCCAACCGCATGATGCGGCACGTACTCGACGACACGCGCGCGATGGAAGAGCTGTTTATAGAGCGTGACATTCCAACAACGCTGGAACTCAACCCCGGCAATCACTTTGCCCAAACTGACCTGCGCATGGCGCGCGGCATCCACTGGATACTGACGCATTAAAAATGGCGTCCACGCGTACATACGCATGGACGCCATTTTTAATTTGGCTGAACGCAGCTGCTATTCAGCAGTCTCCTCAAGCTCGGAAGTATCGAACTCAAAGTCATTACCGGGCAGGATGGCGTTGAGCACAATGCCCACCAGCGAGCCCACGGCAAGGCCCGAAAGCGAAATCGTCACGCCGCCCAGCTCCAGCACGATGGCACCGGCGGTACTGTAGGCAATGCCGAGCGAAAGCACGAGCACCAGAGCCGCCACCAGCACGTTGCGGTTGTTCTGGAAATCAACCTGATTCTCGATGAGGTTACGCACGCCAACGGCGCTGATCATGCCGTAGAGCACGAGTGACACACCGCCGATAACGCACGCCGGCATAGCAGCGATCGCAGCAGCAAACTTGGGGCAGAACGAAAGCACGATGGCACAGCAGGCGGCAATGCGAATCACGCGCGGGTCGAACACACGCGTAAGCGCAAGCACGCCGGTGTTCTCGCCATACGTGGTGTTGGCCGGAGCGCCAAAGAGCGACGCCAAGATGGTCGCCAGGCCATCGCCGAGCAGGGTACGGTGCAGACCGGGATCGGCAATGTAATTGCGTTCGCAGGTAGAGCCAATGGCGGAGATATCGCCAATGTGCTCAATCATGGTCGCAAAGGCCAGCGGCATGATGGTGATGATGGCCGTCGTGGCAAGACCGCTATCGAGCTGCGGGCCAAAGAGCGCAAACACGGTGTTGTCCCACACGATGGGCAGACCGACCCACGGAGCGGCGGCAACGCCCGAAAAATCGACCTCACTCAACGCAGCCGCAACGGCATAGCTCACCACAACGCCCAGCAAAATCGGCACGATCTTGACCATGCCGCGGCCCCAAATATTGCAGATGATGATGACGGCCACAGCGACAGCGGCGACAAGCCAGTTGGTCTGGCAGTTGGCGATGGCAGAGCTCGCTAGGATCAGGCCGATGGAAATGACGATGGGGCCGGTCACCACCGGCGGGAAGAAACGCATAACGCGCTTGGCGCCAAAGGCGCGGAACAGGGCCGCGAGCACCGGATAGAGCAGGCCGGCACAAGCTACGCCCAGGCAGGCGTAGGGCAAAAGCTCGGTCTCGCCGTTGGGCGCGATTGCGGCATAACCGGCAATAAAGGCAAACGATGAGCCCAAAAATGCCGGCACCTTACCGCGCGATAGAAAATGAAACAGCAGCGTGCCGATGCCGGCGAACAGAAGCGTCGCCGAAACGGAAAGGCCGGTGAGCACGGGCACGAGCACCGTGGCTCCGAACATCGCAAACATGTGTTGCAAACCCAACACAAACATGCGCGGGCGGCCGAGCGATGACGCATCGTAGATGGCATTGGTGACGGCGGGCGTCGAGGATTGGGACATGGAAGTCCTTTCATGATGGAAGGGCGATCAGGCATATCGGATAACCTGCCCGAACGATACGATCCGAACCATTGTACGTGATACGCCATGTCTCGCACGCACCGTCACCTGCGAACGGTAGCGTTACTTCCAAACGCGCTCGGCAATGCGCTTGACCAGCGCGATCTTTGCCCACTGTTCGTCCTCGGTCAGTTTGTTGCCAATCTCGCAGCTGGCAAAGCCGCACTGGGGCGACAGGTACAGGTTCTCGAGCGGCACATACTTTGCGGCCTCGTGGATACGTTCGACGATAACGTCCTCGTCCTCAAGCTCAGCCGCCTTTGTAGTAATCAGTCCCAGCACCACCTTCTTGCCGGGGGCAACGTACTTGAGCGGCTCAAAACCACCGGCGCGGGGCGTGTCGAACTCCAGATAGAACGCATCGACGTTCTCATGTGCGAACAGGTACGGCGCGATGGGGTCGTAGCCGCCCTCAAAAGCATAGGTGGAGTGATAGTTGCCGCGGCACACGTGCGTGTTGATAACCAGATCGTCGGGCTTGTCCGCGATTGCGTCATTGTTGAGCGCCACACCTAGCTCGGACACCTTTTGCAGGTCAACCGGACTCATGCCGGTCTTGGACACAAAGTCGGTATCGCAATAGATGCCCCAGGTGCAGTCATCAAATTGGATGTTGCGGCAGCCCGCGGCATACAGGTCGGCAATCACGGTGCGGTATGCTGCGGCAATGGCATCGGCGAGCTCTTCGTCGGTCTTATAGACGGCGCGCAGGCTCTCCTGCTGGCCATCACAGCGGTCGAGCGTGACTTCAGAGAACGTCTGGATCGGCGCCGGAATGGTTTGCCGTGCGACCTGGCCCTCCCCCTCGAGTGACTTGACAAATTTGAAGTGCTCGACGAACGGATGGTTCTCGCCGCTAATGGGGCCGGTTACCACGGCGGTGTCGGCGGTAGTCTCCTCATCGTGAAACATGTAGCCCGTACGCGAGGCGCGGCGCTCAATGCCGTTGAGTCCCCACATAAAATCGAGGTGCCAGTAGCTGCGGCGGAACTCGCCATCGGTGATCACCTGCAGGCCGGCGGCCTTCTGCTTGGCCACCAAATCGCGAATGGCATCGTCCTCGACGGCCTTAAGGCCGGAAGCGTCGAGTTTACCCGCGACATAGGCGGCACGGGCATCCTTTACAGCCTGCGGACGAAGAAAACTGCCGACGATATCGGCACGAAACGGCGCGTTCGGTTGAATCGAAGTGCTCATAGATATCTCCCTTTGCATTGGTTGCTTTACTGGGACAGAGTATGAGCGCTTATATGGTCATCGTAAAATATACGTTTATAACAGTTTGATATAGATGCTTCCTATATCAGTCTGGACTGTCATAAAGAGACTTGAACCGTGCGGAGCACAGCAGCCTAGATATGCTGACGAATCGCGTCGATATAGGCCCGACCGTAGCGCGTGAGCGTCGTGTTCTTGCGCGTGATGATGCCAATCTCCATGTACTCGTCCACGTCGAGCGGAATCGAGATAATGCCGGGGCCGTTGAGCTCGTGGCTGATCACGCCCGAGCATACCGTGTAGCCGTTGAGGCCCATGGCCAAATTGAACAACGTCGCACGGTCGCGCACGCGGATATTTTTGCGACGCTCGAACGTCGAGGTCAGCTCCTCGGAATAGTAAAACGAGTTGTAGCTGCCCTGCTCGTAGGACAGGAACGGGTAGTCTTCCAGATCCTCGAGCGTCACGCTGGAGCGGCCCGCCAGCGGATGGTCGGCGCAGACGAAGACATGCGGCGTGGCGCAGAAGAGCCCTTCGAACACGAGCTCGTTGGCGGCAAGCATGCGCTCGATGACCTCGCGATTGTGCTCCGACAGATACAGGATGCCGAGTTCGCTTTTCATATGCGCGACATCCTCGATAATTTCGTGGGTCTGCTCCTCGCGCAGGGTAAAGTCGTAGCGCGCGGCATCGAACTCGCGGATCACATCGACAAACGCATTAACGGCAAAGGAATAATGCTGGCAGCTCACACTAAAGTGCGGCACCTGCTCGGACGTGCCTTTGTACTTGCCCTCGAGCAGGTCGGCCTGGTCGAGCACCTGGCGCGCGTAGCCCAAGAAGGTCTCGCCTTCCTCGGACACAATGACGCCCTTGTTGGTGCGCTCAAAGATATGCACACCCATCTCGTTTTCGAGATCGCGAATCGACGCGGTAATCGAGGGCTGCGACACAAAGAGCCGGCGCGAGGCCTCGGTGATGCTACCGCATTCGGCAACCTTAACAACATATCTGAGCTGCTGGAGCTTCATAGCCTTCTCCCTAGACGTTCGTGACGCCAAAACCTGCCGCGTCCATTTGACGCATAAACGACGGCATCTCCCCCGTCGCGGCGCAGGCGGCAATCTGATGCAGAGCCCCGGCAACCGCATCATCTGCCGCAGCGCCAATATGCCAGCGTGCGGCAGCCGTGACGGCCTCGTTGGCATTGGCGACTGCAACGGAGTTAGGAACGGCATCGATCATGGGCAAATCGTTATCGGAATCGCCGAATACGGCCACCTCGTCGGGCGTCAGGCCCAAAGCGCGCGCCAGCTCCAGCGCAGCGCAGCCCTTGTCCCAACCAGCCGGAAGGATGTCGAACAGGCGCACTCGGTTGTTGGGAAACACAAGCGAGAGTTCCGGCACCTCAGCGGCAACGCGCTCACGTAGCTCCGCGAGCTCCTCACGCGAACGGGCACTCCAGATATTCGCCTTAAACACCGACGCGTCATCGACGACGGGACGACATGGGGCCTCTTCGCCTTTGAGCCACGCGTTGCCGCCCGACTCCATGGCGCGACGAACGCGCTCGGGGTCACTCGTCACACAATGGGCATCGTTGCCCCAAAAGTCATCGCCCAGGCTGTAGACTTTTAGAAATGTATCGTCGGTCTCTTGCTCCAGATAGTCGGCCAAACGCATCAGAGCATCGTTGTCGATTGCGCGCGAGGCGACTACTTCGCCGTCAACAAACATCACCTGGCCGTTACAGAACGCACCGGTCGAATAACACCCGGAACGGTTTTTGAACATCCAGCCCATCGCGGACGGCTGACGACCCGAAACCGGCCCAAAGTGCAAACCCGCCGCCTGCATGGCATGAATACCCTCAATGGCGTAGTCGCTGGCGCCGTCATGCCCGGCTGGAATCAGTGTATCGTCCATATCGGTCAGCACAAGTTTGATCATAGAGTCCCCTCGGTCATTCTTAATCCCATCTATTGTACCGACCTGCCAAAAAGGGACAGGTTTATTTCGGCAGGTTTCATCTGGGAAAACGCAAAGTCCCAGTTGTTACCTGCCAAAATAAACCTGTCCCTTTTTGGCAGGTGCGCTAGTATAGGGAACAACAGATTCGATGCGGGAGTGCCGGCGGTGCAAACCACAAGGCTGAGAGGGCATGGGGCCCAATCCTTTGAACCTGTCAGTTAATGCTGGCGTAGGGAGCATGCCGCCTTTACAGGGGCGCTGTCTATGCACAGCGCCCCTTTTCTATGCCAAGGAGGCATGTGCAGTGATTGA
>CABUWA010000038.1 GCA_902495085.1 uncultured Collinsella sp.
AAGATCAGCGCGGCAAAGGGGCCGGCACCAAACAGGAACATCAGCAAAAAGAACAGCAGCCAGCACACGGCCCAATACGGGAACGACTGGAACGGGCCCTTCACCGGAGTCGAGCCAACCGCGGTGCCACTCGTCGCCTGCGCCGTAGCGGCATTGGCGGCCTGCGCACTCCAGCTTGCCGCCTGCGCCGCCTTGGCTGCGGCATCACTTGCCTGCGTAGCTGCCTCCGTGGCGCGTGCCGCCGCCTCATGGGTGCGAGCACGCTCTGCCGCCTCGGCCTCGCGCTGACGGGCGCGGTCCTCGTTCTCAAACTCGATATCGTCCTCGATCTCGTCGCTCGGATTGAGCAGCTCGTCCAGGCTCACGCCATAGAGTTTGGCGAGCGAGATCAGGTTCTCGGTATCGGGCGAGCTCTCCGCGCGCTCCCATTTACTGACTGCCTGGCGCGACAGCCCCAGCTTTCGCGCCAGCCCTTCTTGGCTAAAACCCTTGCTGCGACGAAGGTCGGCGAGCCGCTGCGCAGTTTCTACATTCATGGTTCCTCCTATGTGATGCCAGCCGTGCCGCCGGACCGTTTTTGTTCTTAAGGCGCCTTGCACAGTTAAAAATCTATCCGCCACCGCCAAGAGCATGCCACCTATTCTAGTGAGATTTTTGACAACCGGCGGTTGCGGGCACATATGAGCTGCGGAAATGTGTCCAAACAAAGCAATGACCCGTAGCTTGGTTGTCCCCGTTGCGGCGTTAACGGTAGTATGGTCGTACTGTTTATTCCGCACCGCCAACGGAGGGAGTCCCGCGCCGTGAACCGCGATTTCGCCTCATCGCTCATCCAGCTCAACAACACGTTCTATCGCGAGCACTCCGCCTCCTTCTCCGATACGCGCCAGGCCCCGTGGCCCGGCTGGGTACGCACCATGAACATCGCGCTCGGGCAGCTCGACGTCGCCACGATCGAGCATCCCGTCCGCGTCTTCGACCTCGCCTGCGGCAACATGCGATTCGAGAACTTTGCCGCCGGCGGCGCACTTGCCGCCAAGGGCGTCGACGGCGCAAACCCCTCGGCAGATGCCAGCTGCCCGTTTGAGTTCTATGGCGTCGACTCGTGCCAAGACCTGGCCATCGATGCACATGGCCACGCGCTTCGCATTCCCAACCTGCACTTCCAGGAACTCGACGTGCTCGACGCCCTCATGAAGCTCAACCCCGCCGAAACACCCGACGTGCTTTTCGACGCCCCGCTCGCCGACATCTCGGTCTGCTTTGGCTTTATGCACCACGTGCCGTCGTGCGAGTACCGCGTACGCGTGCTCGACGCCCTGGTGCGGCAGACGCGCCCGGGCGGCATCATCGCCATCAGCTTTTGGGAGTTTATGAACGATGAGCGCATGGCGCGCAAGGCCGTTCGAGCCGAAGCCCGTGCCGAGCTCACCCCGCCGTTTGAGGGTTACGATTCCGCGCAGTTTGAAGCCGGCGACCACCTCATTGGCTGGCAAAACGACCGCCACGCCTACCGCTATTGCCATCACTTTGACGATCAGCAGATCACCGACCTGGTGCGCGGCGTCCGTACGTTCTACAAGAGCGGCGAGGTCCCCGTGCGCGAGCTTGAGCGCTTCCATGCCGATGGTCGCAGCGGCGAGCTCAACCGCTATGTAATCCTCAAGCGCCTGTAGGCACCGACGACTCGCCGCCGGGCCGCACCACATCTTTCGGGCAAACTATGCCCACCCTTTTTTCAACCCATTGACGGAACGCGCAGCTATGCGTTCCATACTTATGACCAAGGAGCCTCATGGGAGCCGTCCACGTTCGCACGCCTAAGAACTTTGTGCTCGAGGAGCGCCTGGAGCGCTACGTCGATGCGATTGAGACGAACCCTGAAATCTATGCCGGAGATTGGCGCGAGGCCTGTGCGCCAGTTGGCAGCAAGCCCTTTGAACACCTTCACCTGGATCTTGGCTGTGGCAAGGGAACGTACCTTGTAGAGCGCGCGGCCCACGAGCCAAACACCCTCTTTATCGGTATGGACCAGGAGCCCATCTGTATCGCCTATGCCGCGCAGAAAATCTGCGAGCAGGAACTGACCAACGCACTCGTCCTGCCCCGAAGCGCCGCATCGCTGCCGCAGCTGTTTGCCGCAGGCGAGCTCGATGCCATCACCATCAACTTTCCCACGCCGCAGCCCAAGGCCAAGTACGCCAAAAAACGACTCGTCCATGTCGACCATCTGATGCTCTACCGCCCGCTCTTTGCAGCCGGCACCACCGTCACGCTGCGCACCGACAGCAAGCCATTGCGCGACTACGCCCTGGGGCAGTTTGCCTCGGCCGGCTACGACACGCTTTGGGTAAGTGACGACGTTCGCCGCGACCATCCCGAGCATCCCGAGACCGAATATGAATGCCGCACGCGCGAAATGGGCGCCGCTGTCTATGGCATCTGCGCCACACCCGGCACGCAGCCAACCGACGAACAGCTCACAGTAGGACGCGCGCAGGAGCAAAGCCTTGCCTGCTACCTGCCCGATAACCTCGATGAGCTCACCTATGTACCTCTGGGCATGGAAGAAGCCGTCGAGAACTTTAGAAACCGCGCCCGCAAAGGCAAGAAGCGCCTGCCGCAAGAGCACTAACTTCAAGCGCCCATTTCCTGCATTTTCTCGCGCGCTGGCACCCCGCGGCGCCGCTACGCCATAATAGTTGGCGGACAATCGCGAGAGAAAGCAACCACATGGCACAGACCACGACAGATACCGCTGCCAGCACCGTTTCCGGTGCCGGGGCCGCCAGCTCATTCTCGGGCGGCACGGGAACCGAAGCCGAGTTTGGCTCGCTCGGCGCGCTCTCCCCCACCTGGTGGGAGCCCGAGGACGGCAGCGAGCCCGAGCCATGGCTCACGGCCGATCAAGCCTTCGAACGCTTCTTTGAATGGACGAGCGATCGCGGCATTGAGCTGTGGGACCACCAAGAAGAGGCCCTCATGGACCTGGCTGCCGGCGATCACGTCATTTTAGGCACACCGACCGGATCGGGTAAATCGCTCGTCGCGCTGGGCATGCTCTTTATGGGCATGGCGCAGGGCAAGCGCTGCTATTACACGGCCCCCATCAAGGCCCTGGTCAGCGAGAAGTTTTTCGACCTTGTACAGGTGCTCGGCCGCGACAACGTCGGCATGATCACCGGCGATACGCACATCAACACCAAGGCGCCCGTCATCTGCTGCACGGCCGAAATCCTTGCCAACGATGCGCTGCGCGAGGGTGAGGACGCCGATGTGGGCTGCGTGGCCATGGACGAGTTCCACTACTTTGCCGACCCCGACCGCGGCTGGGCCTGGCAGGTGCCGCTGCTCACCCTGCCCCACACGCAATTCATGCTCATGAGCGCCACGCTCGGCGATGTCACCGCGATCGCCGCCTCGCTCGAGGAACACACCGGCGCTACCTGCGACCTAGTCGTCGACGCCCCGCGTCCCGTACCGCTGAGCTACGACTATGTGACGACCTCCCTCGAGGGCACCGTCGAGCTCGCGATGCGTCGCGGCGAGGCCCCGCTCTACATCGTGCACTTTAGCCAGGATGCCGCACTTGCGACGGCACAGTCACTCGCCAATTTTGGCATCGCCAGCAAGGAGCAGCGCGAGGCCATCAAGGAAGCGGCCAAGGGCACGAGCTTCTCGACGGCCTTTGGTAAGATTCTCAAGCGCCTGCTTGGATGCGGCGTCGGCGTGCACCATGCTGGCATGTTGCCGCGCTATCGCCTGCTGGTCGAGCGCTTGGCGCAGCAGGGTCTGCTGCCCGTCATCTGCGGCACCGATACGCTCGGCGTCGGCATCAACGTACCCATCCACACCGTGGTGCTCACCGCGCTCACCAAGTTCGATGGCTACAAGATGCGTCGTCTGCGCGCCCGCGAGTTCCACCAGATTGCCGGTCGCGCCGGCCGCTCGGGCTTTGATACCGAGGGCATGGTGATTGCCGAGGCACCCGAGCACGAGATCGAGAATGCCAAGCTTATGGCCAAAGCGGGCGACGACCCCAAAAAGCTCCGTAAGATTAAAAAGAAAAAGGCCCCCGAGGGCTTTGTCACCTGGAACAAGCAGACCTTTGAGCGCCTGATCGAGACGCAGCCCGAGACGCTCAAGCCGCGCCTGCGCATCACACACTCCATGGTGATTAGCGTGGTCGAGCAGGGCGGCGATGCCCGAGCCCGCGTACACGACCTCATCGAGACGAGCTTGCAGACCCCCGAGGAAAAGGCCAAGCTCGAGGTTCGCGCCGACGAAATCTTCGCCACGCTCATCGATTCCGGCGTCGTCGTTCGCACCGAGGTGCCGCCCGCACCCGACGCCCCGACTGACGCCGCACCAGACATCGACTATGCGCTGACGGTCGATCTGCCCGAGGACTTCGCGCTCGATCAGCCGCTCTCGCCGTTCTTGCTTGCCGCATTGGAGCTGCTCGATCCCGAGAGCGAGACCTATACCATGGATCTAATCTCAATGGTCGAGGCAACGCTCGAGGATCCCAAGCAGGTGCTGCGCGCACAGGAGCGCGCCGCACGCGATCGCGCTATGGCCGAAATGAAGGCCGACGGCATCGAGTATGAGGAGCGCTTGGAGCGCATTCAAGACGTCACGTACGAAAAGCCGCTCGAGGATTTGCTCGATGCCGCCTTTGACAAGTACTGCCAGGAAGTGCCCTGGGCAAACGACTACCAGCTCTCTCCCAAGAGCGTCCTGCGCGATATGCTGGAAAGCGCGAGCGATTTTAAGGGCTACATTCAAAAGCTCGGCATCGCCCGCTCCGAGGGCATTTTGCTGCGCTACCTGGCAGAGGCTTACCGTTCGCTCGACCGCACCGTACCCATTGAGAAGCGCGACGAGCGCCTGCGCGACATTATCTCGTGGCTGGGCTTTGTGGTGCGCTCGGTGGACTCGAGCCTGGTGGATGAGTGGGAGAACGCCGGCAACCCGGCAGCCCTCGATGCCGCACCGCCGCAGGGCATCGACGAAGTCGTGGCAGACCGCCGTGGCTGCACCCTGCTGGTGCGCAACGCGCTCTTCCGCCGCGTGACCCTTGCCGCCCGCGAGCATGTTCGCGACCTGGGCGAGCTCGACGACGACTGGGGCATGAGCGAGATCCGCTGGCAAAAAGCACTCGACGCTTACCACGAGCAGCACGAGGAAATCCTCACCGACGGAGATGCCCGCAGCGCCGCGATGTTTTCCATTGACGAGTCCGACGAGAAGACCGCGCACGTATGGCACGTGCACCAGATCTTTGCCGACGAGGATGGCGACCACGATTTTGGCATCATGGGCGATGTCGATCTGGACGCCACGCAAGACGGCGGCGAGGTCATCTTCAAAAACTACCGCGTCGGCTTTATCGAGGACCTGCTCGAGGACTAGCCGAACGTACCGAAACGAAACGAAGCGGGGCCGTTGGCAATTTCGCCAGCGGCCCCGCTTTTGCACTATCCGCTATACCTTACTCGGCATCCTCGATCTCATACGAATCCGCCTCGGCTGGCTCATCGTTTGTCTCTGACGCAGCCCCGCGCGCCTCGTCAAACGCCGCCTTCATGGTCTTGTTGCCCCACGTGAGCTTGCGAATGGTAAGATCGTCGGCCTTCTTGTTGGCTAGGCGCAGATTGTTCTCGGAGGACAGCAACGCCTCCTTGGTTTTCTGCAGATGGCTAATCGTCTTGTCGATCTCATCAATCGCCGTTTGGAACTTGCGGCTCGCGATCTCGTAGTTGCGACCGAAATCATTCTTGAACTTTTCCATCTTGGCTTCGAAGTTCGTAACGTCGATATTCTGCTGTTTGTACTCCGCTAGCTCCTGCTTATAGCGCAGCGAACCCATGGCGGCGTTGCGAAGAAGCGTAATCATGGGAATGAAAAACTGCGGGCGGATCACGTACATCTTCTCGTAGCGATAGCTCACGTCGACTATCCCTGCGTTATAGAGCTCGCTCTCGGGCTCGAGCAGCGTGCAGAGCACCGCGTACTCACAGCCTTTTTGGCGGCGATCGTGATCGAGTTTCTTAAAGAAGTCCTCGTTTTTATGCTTGGTCGTGGTCTCGTCGTTCTCGTTTTTCATCTCGAACATAATCGAAATGACCTCGTTACCGCTTGCGTCGCACTCGCGGAAGATAAAGTCGCCTTTGGTACCCTCGGACGCATCGTTATCTTTCTCGAAGTACGCGTTGGGAAACGCCGTCATGCGCAGACGGTTGAACTCGGTCTCGCAGTGCTGCTCGAGCGACTCGCCCACCATCTTGGTGGACAGGCGGACCTTCATGTCCTTAAGGCGCTCAATCTCTTCATCCTTGTAGCGAATCAGGTCATCGCTCGCGCGCTTGGCCTGCGCAAGCTCGAGCTCGTGTGCCGCCTTGGCTTGCTCCTCGCGAGAATCGCGCACCGCCAGCTCGCTCGTCAGCTTGGCACGCGCTTCGTCACGCTCACGCTCTGCTGCGGCAACCGCCTCCGATAGGTTCATTTTGGCCGTCAGTTCCTGTTCGCGCAGCTGAGCACGCAGACCCTCGGCTTCCTGCTCGGACTGAGCCTTTGCGACGGAAAACTTCTCTTGTACCTGCGCGCGATAGTCAGCAAGCGTGCGCTCGGCCTCGCTGCGAGCGGCCTCGAGCTCACGCTGCGACTCGGCCGCAGCAGCAGCAAGCGCCATCTCCTGGGCCTTGTCCGCCGCGGCAAGCCTGGCCTGCAGCTCGGCAATCTGAGCATCACGTGCAGCTAAATCGTTTTGAGCAGCATTACGTGCCGCCGCCTCGGCAAGCCTGGCTTCATCATCTTTGCGCCCCAACTGCGCACGCAGGTTGTCGATCTCGCGCTGCAGCTCGGCATTCTCCTTTTGAGCATCGGCGCGGGCCTCAACCGCCGCACGCTGGCTTGCACTCTCGCGCTCTGTGGCAGCGCCCTCGAGCTTGGCGCGCAGCTCGGCAAGCTCAGCATCGCGCTTGGCAACCTCTTGTGCCAGCTGCTGAGCTGCAGCATTCTTCTGCTCGACAAGCTGAGCGTTGCGCTGAGACTCTGCCTCCTGCAAAGCGGCTGACGAACGCGAGCGCTCAAGCTCCAGCGCCTGCTCGCCCTCGCGTCGAGCCGCCGCTACGCGCTCATCCAGGTCACGAGAGAACTCAGCATCGCGCACTTGCTTGACGATATCCGCATAGCCGGACGCATCGACCTTAAAAACTTCGCCGCAATGCGGGCACTTGATCTCGTTCATAGCAGCTCCTCAATGGACGCAAATTTCAACCGCCTACACTCTACCGCGCCGCGCGGACAAAATAGGCGCCGCTGCCAGAATGGCAACGGCGCCAGAACCGCCACAAAGGTGCCTGTCCCCTTCGTGGCGGTTTGCGAGCTACAGTCCAAAGAAATTCAGGATCTGGTCTCGGCTTACGGGCTTGTAGTCGTTGGCGTCGAGGCCCACATCGTAGCGATAAATGGGACGCTCGCGATCGCGGTTGCGTGCGTTGGTGCGGTCACCCCTGCTGTGGATATGCCCATGCAGCATAATGGCGCCACGTGCCTTGCCGTTCCAGCTGAGCATGGGGTAGTGGCTCATAACCAGACGATGGCCCTTGGCATAGCCGGGAGCAATCTCCAGGTAATCGCGCACGTCTTCCCAAATCTGCGGTACGTCGGGATCTTCCCAGTCGCCGTCATGGTTACCACGGATGAGCGTCACGTTCTGGCATTCGATACGCTCGCGCAGGCGCACCGCCTCCGCCAGGGGCAAATGATAGGTAAAGTCACCCAAAATATAGAGGCGGTCATCCGCAGCCACGCACTCATTGATGGCATCGATGACCTTGCGATTCATCTCCTCGACCGAGCCAAACGGCCGATCCATGTCGTGCAAGATATTCGTATCGCCCAGGTGCAGGTCGGCGGTAAACCACATCATCGTCTCTGTCCTCATTTCGCAACGTGTTCAACTCGTGCTAAGTATACAGACGCAGCGATGTGGCGGTTATCCAAAGAGCCCGCCGAACAGTCCGCGGCGGCGTTTGTCTTTCTTTTTCGACGCATCACTCTGGGCGTTCTTGCCCTGCCGCTTCTTACGATCCTGCTCCAACTCATCGTCATCGAGTAGCAGATCCCACTCAAACGGATCGTCTGTCAGATCGAACAGATCATCGTTATCAAACATGGCCGCCTCCCTTACCGATTAGCGAGCATCCACCACGTAGAGTCCAACGCGCACCTGATGCCACGGGCTGCGTTCGGGAGCAACCTGTTGCACGCGGGCCTCAAATACGTCCTCGTGGCCGTAATACATCATCAAGGACAGCGGGCCGACCTCGTTTCCCGGAACATACCCAAGCTTGGTGTTGCCGTAATAGATCGCAACCGCCTCGGGGTCATGGGGATTATCGCGCTCGGCACACAGCGTCAGCTTATCGCCGACCTTAAGATCGCCCAGGACCAAAGCGCCGTCGGCATATTGAAATCCTGCGATGTGAAACGACAGAAGAACACGTGAAGGCTCGTACATAGCAGCTCCTCTAACAGCAGGATAAATCGGCGCTTAACCGTACTGAGAAGCTTACGGGCCCGTGCGGACACAAATTCGCCCCACCCGCGCCTTTTCGACCGTTTGTCGCTACACCATCTGATTCTAATGCACAAACATGCGCACGAACTTGTGCTTCCAGCTTGCGTAAGGAGCATAGCGGAATGGCACGTCCAACCACGTTGCCTTGTTCACGATGCTCTTCTTGTGGCTAAACGTATCGAAGCTCTCGTGTCCATGGTACTGCCCCATACCGCTCGCGCCCATGCCGCCAAAGCCCATATGGCTCGTAGCCAAGTGCATGATCGTGTCGTTGACACAGCCGCCGCCAAAGGGCACGTAACGCACAAAGCGCTGCTGAACTGCGCGATCCTGGCTAAAGATATACAGAGCCAGCGGCGTCGGACGATCTGTAATAAACGTCTCGGCCTCGTCTAGGCTCTCAAACGTCAGCACCGGCAAAATGGGGCCGAAGATCTCCTCCTGCATCACGGCGTCATCGGGGGTCACGCCGTCCAAAATCGTCGGCTCGATCTTGAGCGACGACTCGCGCGCCGTGCCTCCAAGCACAACCTTATCGGGGTCGATCAGCCCGCGTACGCGCGCAAAATGCTTGGCGTTGACGATATGCCCGTAATCCTCGTTATCGAGCGGATGCTCGCCAAACATACGGCGGGCCTCCTCCTTGATAAGGTCCAGCAGCTCGTCGTGCACGCGCGCATCGACCAGCAGGTAGTCGGGCGCTACACAGGTTTGCCCCACGTTGAGCCATTTACCAAAGGCGATACGCCGCGCCGCGACCTTCAGGTTTGCCGTCGCATCCACGATGCAGGGACTCTTTCCGCCCAGCTCAAGCGTCACGGGCGTAAGGTTTTTACTTGCACGCTCCATGACGAGCTTGCCGACCGGAACGCTACCGGTAAAGAAGATCTTGTCCCAGTGCTCATCGAGCAGCGCTTCGTTCTCGGCGCGCCCGCCCTCGACAACCGTCACCAGGCGCGAATCAAATGCCTCTTCACAGATTTGCTTGAGCACCGCGCTCGATGCCGGAGCATATGCGCTCGGCTTGATGACCACGGTATTGCCCGCGGCAAGGGCGCCGGCGAGTGGCTCGAGCGTCAGCAAAAACGGGTAGTTCCACGGAGCCATGATGAGTGTGACGCCATAGGGCACGGCCTGCGTCTTGCACACACTCACGGCGTTGGCGAGGTCACACGGACGCAGACGCGGGCGACTCCATCGAGCCACATGCGCAATCTGATGTCGAATCTCGGAAAGCGACGTGCCGATCTCGCACATATAGGCCTCGTCATGCGACTTTCCCAAATCGGTCTTGAGCGCATGGGCGATATCGGCCTCGTGGGCCCGTACCGCATCGCGTAAACTCACGAGCGCACGACGCCGAGCATCGACATCAAACGTGGCGTGCGTCTTAAAGTAGGTGCGCTGATCGCCGACGATGCGCGCAATTTCCTCGGTGTTCATGGCAACCTCCTAGTTCTCGTCCTCAAACATACCACCCGCGACGACCTCGTACATACGCTCGAGCTCCAAACGGTCCATCAAAAGTGGAACGGGGTATAGCGGATTGGCCTCGGCATCGGCATGGGCCGCCATTTGCGGAATATCGGAGCGGCGAATACCCGAGACATATTTGGGGATTCCCAGGGCCTCGTTCATGCGGTCGACCCAATCGATAAAGGCCTCGGCCGCAAGACTGTCCTGCGCGGTAGCCGGCGCAATGCCCGCCATGCGAGCCAGATCGGCAAGCTTGGGGGCGGCGGCGTCACCATAGGCGCGAAGCATATGCGGCAGGATGATAGCGTTGGCCAAGCCGTGCGGAATCCCGTAACGCCCACCCAAGCTGTGTGCGATGGCGTGAACGTATCCAACATAGGAGCGGGTAAACGCAACGCCCGCCTTATACGCCGCCGAAAGCATATTGCGACGCGCACGCATGTCGTCGCCATGCTCATAGGCCTCGAGCAAATTGTCGTGGATGAGCTGCACCGCCTGTCGCGCCATCTTACGCGTATAGGGCGTGGTGCTTCGCCCGATAAAGGCCTCGACGGCATGCGTCAGGGCGTCCATACCCGTCTGCCCCGTAATGGAGGCGGGCAGACCGCGCGTAAACTCGGGGTCGTGCACCGCAAAGCGCGGGATAAGCACAAAGTCGTTAATGGGGTACTTGTAGTGCGTCTCGTCATCGGTGATAACCGCCGCGAGCGTGACCTCGCTTCCCGTGCCTGCCGTAGTGGGAACGGCGATAAGCAGCGGCAGGCGACGATGAATCCGCAGCAGGCCGCGCATCTTGTTGATGGGCTTGCTTGGCTGCGTGATGCGTGCACCCACGCCCTTGGCGCAGTCCATGGCCGATCCTCCGCCAAAACCGATAATGGCCTGGCAGGCGCTCTCTCGATACAGGGACGCTGCCTCCTCCACATTCGAGACCGTGGGGTTCGCACGCGTTTCGGCATAGACCGCAACGCCAACCCCCTGAGCCGTAAGCGCACGCTCGAGTGATGCCGTGAGCCCCAAACGTGCAATACCAGGGTCCGTCACGATAAGGACCTTCTGGATCGAGCGCTTTTGAAGCACCGCGGGCACATCCTCGGCATGCTCCAAAATGCGCGGCTCGGTATAGGGCAGGATCGGCAATGCAATGCGAAAAACCGTCTGATATGTTCGGCACCAGGCACGACGGGCTAGATGCATAAAGGAAACTCCTTCATTTGTTGATTGGTCAACATTTGCTCGACCGATTGTACTCAGCGGCGGTCAAAGGCGGCCTGTCAATCGTTAATCAATCAACATCTTCATATCTCATAATTGTTTTATTAAAAATCATTCCTAATAGGCTTCACATTTGGTTGCATTTATGGATAATAGAACCCGTCAAGACGCACGTCCGGAGAGGGCCCTTACGGGACCGGACAAGCGCCCCATCGCCATCGATCGAAAGGATCGAATCATGAAGTTTGTTTGCCCCGTTTGCGGTTATGTGGAAGAGTTCGACGGCGACCAGCTGCCCGAGGACTTCAAGTGCCCCCAGTGCGGCGTTCCCGGTTCTCGTTTCTTGAAGCAGGAGGAGGGTCAGCTCGAGTGGGCTGCCGAGCACGTCGTGGGCGTCGCCAAGATGGAGGGCGTCTCCGAGGACATCGTTGCCGACCTGCGCGCCAACTTTGAGGGCGAGTGCTCTGAGGTCGGTATGTACCTGGCCATGGCTCGCGTCGCCCATCGCGAGGGCTATCCCGAGATCGGCCTGTACTGGGAGAAGGCTGCCCACGAGGAGGCCGAGCACGCCGCCAAGTTCGCTGAGCTCCTGGGCGAGGTCGTGACCGACTCCACCAAGAAGAACCTCGAGATGCGCGTTGAGGCCGAGAACGGCGCCACCGCCGGCAAGACCGATCTTGCCAAGCGTGCCAAGGCCGCCGGCCTCGATGCCATCCACGACACCGTGCACGAGATGGCTCGCGACGAGGCCCGCCACGGCAAGGCTTTCGCCGGCCTGCTCAAGCGCTACTTCGGCTAAGCCAATCGCCTGAGAGACATTCTCTAGCACGATAAGGCCCGAACCGTATTGGTTCGGGCCTTTTTCGTTGGCTTATTGCAGCTGTTCTTGAAGAACGATGAGCGACTGAGGGCTCAGGTCGTCGTATTGTATGAGGACGCGAGATGGAGCGTTCTTAGTCGATGCCCGATCACCCGTCCACAGGCAATCGGCGATATTGACATAGGAAATACGAGCGTCAGCGAGAGCCTTCGCGAAACCCTCCCCCGCCTTGTCCTCGGCCAGGACAACGGCACAGTAAAGGCCCGCGTCTGCATGCTCGATCGAGACCTCTCCTGCCGGAAATACCTTCCGCACAAGCGCCATCAGGCCATCACGCGCCTCGCGAGCACGAACGCGCACGCGGTTCACATGTCGCTCGTAATCACCCGATTCCAGCAAACGCGCCAAAGCGACCTGGTCAACAGAGCTCACCGACGAGGCGTAGAAACCAAGGTTGCGCCTAAACCGCTCCATTAGCTCATCGGGCAACACCATGTACGCCAAACGCAACGCCGATGAAAGGCTCTTCGAAAACGTGTTGGTGTAGATAACCGACTGGGCGGCATCGATCGACGCGAGCGCGGGAATCGGCTTGCCGGCAAGGCGAAACTCACAATCAAAGTCATCTTCGATGAGATACCGACCTGGTCGCTCGGCGGCCCAGCTCAGAAGCGCATAGCGCCGCGCAATGCTCGTCACAAGGCCGGTCGGATACTGATGGGACGGCATCAGGTGAAGGACATCGGTCCCGCTTTTCTGCAGAATGCTCAAGTCCACGCCCTCATCATCCAACGGGATATGTCGAACTTTGCAGCCCATAGCCTGATAGATGCGCGTCAGACGCAAATAGCCCGGGTCCTCAACGGCATACACCTTGTCAGTGCCAAGCAACTGAACCAACATGGTATCAAGCAGCTGGGCGCCCGCGCCGATAACGATATTGTTGGGGTCGACATTCATACCCCTTGTCCCGCGCAGATGGTGAGCAATTGCGCGTCGCAGCCGAGCGGTGCCCTGCGCCGGTGCGGGCGAAAAGATTTCGCGTTCGTCTTCGGATGCCAGCGTCGCCCGTAGCGCACTTTGCCAAAGCCGCGCCGCCTCCAAAGCAGAAGGAGAAAGTGCATCGAACAGCTCAACCTGTCCGTTGACATCATGCGCGCTGGGACCCACAGAAACGGCATCTCGGTCGATGCCCTCCGCAGCCGAAGCCAAAACCGGTGCATCCGGAAGCTCGCAAGCGTAGTAGCCACGACGCGGCATTGAGCAAATATAGCCCTCAGCGAGTAACTGGCTATATGCATTCTCGATGGTAATGACACTGATTCCCAGATGACTGGCAAAGGCACGCTTAGACGGAAGATGCTCCCCCGCCGCAATACGTCCAGCAACAATATCATCTCGAATTTGCTGGTAAACATACTCATAAAGCGATGCCTCGCCACGTTTTTCCAAATTGTAGTCAAGCATGAGTTTGCCACCTGACCTTATCGAGCCGTTCAATCTGGTATTAGGCTGACCTTATTATTATCTCGAAAACTGAGTATTTTGCCATATCCAGCCCCCCGATAGGATGTTCCGTCAAGCAATGCACATGCCAACCAAGGGAGCAACCATGGCAGAACAGACCAGCAAGGCCGATCGCGTCAAACTCAATCGCGAGCTCGCGCAGATGCTCAAGG
>CABUWA010000039.1 GCA_902495085.1 uncultured Collinsella sp.
AGACCATGGTGTAGCCCAACGCGATGATGGCGTAGACGCTGCCCATGGACAGGCCGTTGACCAGGTATTGGATAAAGACCGTCATGTTCCACATCCCCCTTTCGAATAGGTTTCCAGTTGATGTATGAAACAGGGACGTTACATCGTCCCTAGATACCAAGCAAGCAGGGAAGGCCAAAACCTCCCCTGCTTGGGATCAAAACCGCTCTATGTAAGGCGGCCAATTAGGCCTGTACGTACTTGCCGTCGGTGATGACGTACGCCGTGGGCTCCTTCTGGACCTGACCCTTATCGTTCCAGGTGAGCTTGCCGGTCAGACCGTCAACGGTAATCTTGAGCATAGCCTTGGACAGTTTCTCGGCGACCTCGGTCGGATCGGCGTCGACACCAAGACCGGCCTCCTTGACGGCCTCGGCCACCGCGTGCACGCCGTCGTAGGCGTCGGCGGCAAACTGGTCGGGGGTATCGCCGTACTTATCCTTGTAAGCGTTGACGAAGTCGGCGTTCTTCTCGTCGTCGGCGGAGAACGGGGTCATGAGCAGCAGACCCTCGGCAAGAGAGGTGTCGAAGCCCTCAACGCCCAGGATGCCGTCCATGCCGTCGCAGCCCATCATCTTGACGTCGTAGCCCATGTCCTTGGCGTTCTTGAGCAGGACGGACGCCGGCGTGTAGTAGATCGGCGCGAAGATCATGGTGGCGCCGGCCTGCTTGGCCTTGGTCAGCTGGTTGGTAAAGCTCGTGGCGGAGTCGTCCTTAAAGGTCTCCTCGTCAACAATCTCGAGCTTAGACTCAGCGGCCTGGGCCTTAAAGGAATCTGCGATGCCCGAAGAATAGGCGTCGCCGGAGTTATAGAAGAGCACGAACTTCTCGTCCGCATACTTCTGCGCCAGGAACTTGGCAGCGTTGACACCCTGGTTGGGGTCGGTGAAGCAAACCTGGAAAACGCAATCCTTGCCGTCGGTGACATCCTCGGAGGACGCGGACGGGGTGATCATGAACGTCTTGGGGTCGTTACCGCACTCTGCGGCAACGGCAACCGACGCACCCGTGGTGGTCGGACCGACAAGGGCCTGCATGCCCCAGTCGAGCAGGGTGTTGAAGGCGTTGACGGCCTTCTCGCCATCGGCCTGGTCATCCTCGGCCTTGCTGGCAAGCGGCAGCTCCTTGGTCGAGAAATCCTTGCAGCCAAGCTCGACACCCTGGGTAACGGACTTGCCGTAGGACGCGTTGGCGCCGGTCAGCGGGCCGATGGTGCCGATCTTAAACGAAGCGTCGCTCGAAGCGGAACCACTGTCGCCGCCGTTGGAGGAGCAGCCAGCTAGAATGGACATCGCCCCCAGACCTGCTGCGCTCGCGATAACGCTCCTGCGATTCATAACAGGGTTCAATGACTTACCGGTGAGGCTCGACATGCGGCTCTCCTCTCAAATCTCGTCGGGTTTCGGTTACCCGACAGGCCATCCTTCGCCGTGTTCGGCGTTCGCAAAATACTAGACGCTTTAGTTAAGGAAAGTGGCGATTATTTCAACTTTTCTTTGGATTTGTTCATTTATCCATAATTCTGCGTATTTCTATTACTTTATGCAGTAATGCCACTTTATTGTGTGAAAGTAATGTTTCCGTTCTGTTACAGGCGTCCCTGCCCTGAATAAAACGGCCTCACCGGTCGCGCTTTATGCGCACTTAGGCGGCGATGTACTTGCCGTCCTGGATCACATAGGCTGTGGCGGGCTTTTCGACCTGGCCCTCGTCATTCCACGTCAGCTCGCCTGTCAGGCCCTCGATCTTGATCTTGCGCATGGCCTTGGCAAGGTCGCCGGCAATGTCGGCACCGTCGGCCGAAATGTCAATCCCCGCCCTATCGATAGCCTCGGCGATGGCGTGGACGCAATCGTAAGCGTCGGCGGCAAACTGGTTGGGCGTCTCGTCGTAGGCATCCTTATAGGCCTTGACGAAGTCGGCATTCTTCTCATCGTCAGCCGAAAACGGGGTCATGAGCAGTACGCCCTCGGCAAGAGAGGTATCGAAGCCTTCCACAGAAAGCAGGCCGTCCATGCCGTCGGTACCCATGAGGGTCATATCGTAGCCCATGTCCTTGGCGTTCTTGAGCAAAACGGACGCCGGCGTGTAGTAGATCGGCGCAAAGATGAGCGTGGCGCCGGCCTCCTTGGCCTTGGTGAGCTGGTTGGTAAAGCTCGTGGAAGAGTCGTCCTTAAAGGTCTCGGTATCGACGATGTCGAGCTTGGACGCCTTGGCCTGCTCGGCAAAAGCGTCGGCAACGCCCGAGCTATACGTATCGCCGGAGTTGTAGAACAGGGCGATCTTGGCATCCGCGTACTTCTCGGCCAAGAACTTCGCGGCGCTGGCGCCCATGGTGGGATCGGTGAAGCAAACCTGGAAAACCGTGGTCTTATCCTTGGTAACGTCGAGCGACGAGGCCGAGGGCGTGACCATGAGCATATCGTCGGCGATCTCGCCCGAGACGGCGACGGCGGCACCGGTGGTGACGGGGCCGACGAGCGCCTGCATGCCCCAGTCGCACAAGGTATTGAAGGCGTTGATGGCCTTCTCGCCGTCAGCGACGTCGTCCTCGGACTTAAGCGAGAGTTTGAGGTCCTTGGTCGAAAAATCCTTGGCGGCGAGCTTGGCACCCTTCTCGGCCGAAACGCCATAGGTTGCCGCGGCGCCGGTCAGAGGGCCGATGACACCGATCTTGAAGGTCTTGCCGTCATCGGCGGAGCCGCCGTCCGAGCCACCCGACGAGCAACCAGCGAGTGCCGCGGTGCTACCGAACGCCGCGGCACCAGCCAAGAAACTCCTGCGGTTAAGTACGTTGTTGATGCTAAACATGGTGTCCCCCTTTTCGCTGGCCGCGGTGCGGCCGTCTTGCGGTACAGGGCAAACCTTATGGTGCAAACGTTGACAGTTTGTTACGGAAGTTCGTTTGTAGCGAGCGTGTTTCCAATGTTTCCGCAGCGTTTCGGGGGTGGCGTTTTGTGCTGCTCCCGCTGCCAGGCAAGCACGCGCCCGCACTTCACGCTAGAATGCACTCAACCTTTAAGCGGTTAATCCATCCATAAGATGCACGAAGGAGCTATCTATGAGCGAACCCCTGCGCACCGTGAACGTCGGCCTCATCGGTCTGGGAACCGTCGGCGG
Organism: uncultured Collinsella sp.; assembly: GCA_902495085.1. Classification (GTDB taxonomy): domain Bacteria; phylum Actinomycetota; class Coriobacteriia; order Coriobacteriales; family Coriobacteriaceae; genus Collinsella. The sequence goes on from CABUWA010000039.1 coordinate 3,160, forward strand.
CGGCGTGGCCCGTCTGATCAAGAGCCACCACGATGAGTACCTGGCCGCCTACGGCATCGACCTTAAGCTGACCCGCGCCTGCGCGCTTGCCTGGGAGCAGGCCGAAGCCGCCGGTATTGAGCGCGAGGCCTTTACGAGTGACTGGCACGATGTCGTCACCGACCCCGCCGTCGATATCGTCGTCGAGCTCATCGGCGGCGAGCACCCCGCGACCGAAATCTTCACCACCGCCTTCGAGAATGGCAAGCACGTCGTCTCTGCCAACAAGGCCCTGCTGGGCCGTCATGTCGAGACGCTCGCCGAGAAGGCGCGCGCGTGCGGCGTGCAGATTAAGTGCGAGGCCAGCTGCGGCGGCGGCATCCCCATTGTCAGCACGCTCGAGCACGACCTGGTGGGCAACAAGATCCTGACCATCGCTGGCATTCTCAACGGCACCACCAACTACATCCTGTCGCGCATGGACGCCGAGGGCGCCGATTACGCCGACGTGCTCGCCGACGCACAGGCTAAGGGCTATGCCGAGGCCGACCCGTCCGCCGACGTCGACGGCTTCGACGCCGCCAGCAAGACGGCAATCCTCGCTTCCATCGGCTTTGGCACCCGCGTGACCACCGACGATGTCTACCAGCAGGGTATCCGTACCATCGGCGCCGAGGACATTGCCCAGGCCCGCGAGCTCGGCTACACCATCAAGCTGCTGGGCATCGCACGCAACACCGACGCCGGCGTCGACGTCCGTGTGCATCCCACGCTCATCCCGGCAGACCATATGCTCGCCAAGGTCAACGGCGCCATGAACGCCGTCTACGTGGTAGGCGACGCCGTGGGCGAGACCATGTTCTACGGTGCCGGCGCAGGCTCCTTCCCCACCGCAAGCGCCGTCGTGGGCGACATCCTGTCGCTCTCCGAACAGATCAGCCGCGGCGTGGCTCCGCTGCCCGAGATTGAGCCCTATGGTCACAACCTCGCCTTTAAGCCCATGGACGAGCTCCAGACCAAGTACTATGTGCGCCTGAAGGTCGCCGACCGCGTGGGCGCCCTGTCCGAGACGGTCGACATCTTTGCCAAGCACAACATCTCGATCTCGCTCATCAACCAGGTCGAGGACGGCAAGTCGGACGTCAGCGATGCCTGCTCGGTCATCTTCTTGACGCATCGCGCACTCGAGAAGGACGTCCAGGCTGCCGCCGCCGAACTCGCTGGCGTCGACTGCGTGACCGAGGTCGCCAACGTCCTGCGCATCGAGGACGTTGAGGCTTGGACCGAAGGCGTCATGGCCAACTAGTTCGGTTCTCGCCATACGACATATATGTTTGAGGGGCTCCCGTCCGGTCTTGGACGGGAGCCCCTTTTGCTTGCGCGCTCGGAGCGCATTGACGCGGCCAGCGTTTGAACAACTTGACCGTTCGGTGTCAACCAGGGATACCGCTCACCGATAAGCAGGCATGTTTGTTTTTGTCCGCCGCTATCCTGTGCTGCGTACGTCCACCCCCGAAGAATGGAGGCACCATGTTGCTCGAGGGCAAGAAAGCAATCATCACCGGAGGCACGCGCGGCATCGGCTATGCCATCGCCTGCCGTTTTATCGAGGAGGGCGCCGCCGTCACCGTCTTTGGCTCGCGTCAAGAGACCGCCGATGCGGCCGTTGAGAAGCTGACAGCCGCCTATCCCGACGCCAAGGTCTGGGGCCGCTCCTGCGACCTCACCTCACTCGAAGCCGTGGCTGAGGCCTTTACCCAGGCTGCAGCCGACATGGGCGGCTTGGACACGGTCGTCAACAATGCCGGTATCTCCCAGCGTTCACCCCTCTTGGACTACACGGCCGAGGAATTCGCCAAAGTCATGGACCTCAACGTCGTCGCCGTCTTTAACGGCCACCGGGCGGCCGCCAAGATTATGACCGAGGCCGGCCACGGCGGCACCATCACCACCACGAGCTCAATGGTCGCCAAGTACGGTCAGCCCTCTGGCGTCGGTTACCCCACGTCCAAGTTTGCCGTCAACGGCATGGTCCAGTCGCTCTCGCGCGAGCTCGCCCCCATGGGTATTCGCGTCAATGCCGTCGCACCCGGCGTAACCAAAACCGATATGGTCGCCAACCTGCCCGAAGAGGTTATTAAGCCCATCGTCGCCACCATTCCGCTGGGTCGCATGGGCGAGCCCGAGGATGTCGCCAACGCCTTTGTTTTCCTGGCGAGCGACATGTCCTCCTACATCACGGGCGCCGTGCTCCCCGTCGACGGAGCCGCCCGCTCCTAGGGAGCCACAAGCTTTGGCTTCAAGCCTCAACATAGCTCAACCAAAAAGGCGCGCCGTCTGCATCAACTGCAGGCAGCGCGCCTTCTTCTGTTATGAAAGGGAAACTATGTCCCAGTATTTCGGATCAGAACGGGGCACGGTTTTCCCCAGGACCTCCTTGCGGAAACTGCGTCCCGTTTTGAACGCCGATTCTGGGATACCGTTTCCGCAACGGGTCTCTCGCGGAAACTGCATCCCACTCTGAGCGCCCATTCCGGGACACAGTTTCCCAACGGCCCCCGTTTCGGAAACCACATCCCGTTCCGAGCCTTCAAAGCGGGACGCGGCTTCCCCGAGAGAGTATCGACTACTTGCCGTCGTCGTCCTGGGCCTCATCGCGTGCATAGAGCTCCAGCATGCGGCGGCGGTATTCGCGCACGGCGAGCTTGGCGCGCTCCAGACGGCGGCGCTCGCGTGGGGTCAGCTCGGATGGGTCGACCTCGTCTCCATAGGTCTTATCGGCAAGTAGGTGCGCCGCGTCCACGATGCGGGCATCGATGTGGCCGCTCGCCGCCTCGGCGGAAAGACGCTCGGCAATCGCATCGAGCGTAGGCAGGCCCTCGAATACGCGACCATGGCCATGCGAAGTCAGCAGCTCATGCTCGCGCGCGAGCAAGCTCGCTAAGTCGTGGTGGGCGCGCAGGATGTCGAGCGCATCGGATGGATGCTCGGCAACTTCTGCCACGGCGGCGACCGGCGCGGCATCCACCACGCGGTAGAAGAGCTGCGCGAGCAATGGCATCAAGAACACCGTGATGGCGCCGGCGGCAACCATAACCGACGCGATGTCTTGCGACAGCGCGCCCGCGTTGACGGCAACGCTCGTCACGGCAACGATGATCGGCAGCGCCGTGGTGCAGTACAGGGCCACGGTAATGCGACCATACGCCGACACATCGCGCGTCGCAGGGCAAATGCTCATAGAAATAAGAATGGGCACGGCACGAATAATCAGCAACGCCACGATAAAGCCCACGAGCAGACCCGGGCGCGACGCCACGGCCGTCAGGTCGATCTTTGCGCCCGATACGGTAAAGAACACCGGAATCAAAAAGCCGTAGGCCAGGCCGTCGAGCTTGGTCTCGAGCGTATGGTTGCCCTCGGGGATGATGTAGCGCAAGACAAAGCCGGCGGCAAAAGAACCCAACACAATGTCGAGATCAAAGACGGCCGAGAAAGCCACGAGTGTGACCAGGATGAGCACCGTCAGGCGCACGAAGGTCTGCGACGTGGTATCGGCGCGTTCCTCGACAAACGCAAAGAAGCGGCTGCCGACGCGCTTGGAGCGGCTTGGGACCACGGCAAGCAACACGCAGACCACCGCAAACAGGCCAAGAATCACGAGCGTTTGGATGCCGGTACGGGCAGACAGCAGCACCGACATGGCAAGCACGGGGCCGAGCTCGCCCCAGGTGCCATACGCGAGAATCGAGTCGCCCACGCGCGTTCCGACAAGTGAACGCTCACGCATGATGGGCACGAGCGTGCCGAGCGCCGTAGAAGTGAGGGCAAGCGTCACGGCGATACCGTCGAAATGGCTGACCGAGAACCACGGGGTAAAGCGCACGGCAAGCCAGGCGATACCAAACGTGACGACCCACGTTGCCAAGCCGTAGCGCCCCTCGACACCCGTGATGCTCTTGGGATCGATCTCAAAGCCGGCAAGCAGGAACAAAAAGGCCAGACCGAGCTCGGACACAAGCGAGACCTCGGCATCTACATGGATGACGCCGAGCATATGGGGTCCCAGCACCGCGCCGAGCACGAGCAAAAAGACCGTCTCGGGAACGGGTTTTCCAGGAATCGCCGAGGCGATAAAGGGGCTTGCAAAGGCCACGAGTGCGATGATGGCGAGCGAAACGAATGCCATGTGATGCCTTTCTCTTGTTTGCGCTTCACTGTAGCACCCTCGCCGTCCTCACCGCGCCGCGAGCTGTCGTATCATAGTGAGGTTTACAAACATGTGGCTCAAGGCGACCGCAGGGCAGACCCCGCAAACCGACCGCTGCCGCATACCGTACCGTACGCCCAACCGATCAGGAAGGCAGGAACCAATGGTCTCTCGTATCTACGTGGAGAAGAAACCCGGGTTCGACGTCGAGGCTCAGCAGCTCAAGGGCGAGCTGACCGAAATTCTCGGCATCAAGGGCATCGAGGCCCTGAGGATCATCAACCGCTACGACGTCGAGGGCATCGACGAGGAGCTTTTCCGCTCCTGCGTGCCGACCGTCTTTAGCGAGCCCCAGGTCGATGTGACCTACGACGAGCTCCCCGCAAGCGATGGCGCCGTCTTTGCCGTCGAATTCCTGCCTGGCCAGTTTGACCAGCGCGCCGACTCCGCCAGCGAGTGTGTGCAGCTCATCAGCCAGGGCGAGCGCCCCGCCGTGCGCTCCGCCAAGGTCTATATGATCTCGGGCGCTCTGGACGAGGCCGCCATCGATGCCATCAAGCACTACGTGGTGAACCCCGTCGAGGCGCGCATCGCCTCGCTCGACCTGCCCGAGACGCTGTACATGGAGACCCCCGAGCCCCAGCCCGTCGAGGTGCTCGACGGCTTCCGCGAGCTCGACGAGGCCGGCCTTGCCGCCTTTATCGCCGATCGCGGCCTTGCCATGGACGAGGCGGACATCGCCTTCTGCCAGCAGTACTTCCGCGATGAGGACCGCGACCCCACCATCACCGAGATCCGCGTGATCGACACCTACTGGTCCGACCACTGCCGCCACACCACCTTCGGCACCGTCCTGGACGACGTGACGATCGACGACGCCGTGGTGCAGCAAGCCTTCGACCGCTACATGGAGATGCGCCACGAACTCGGCCGCGACGCCAAGCCCGTCTGCCTCATGGACATGGGCACCATCGGCGCCAAGTACCTTAAGAAGACCGGCGTCATGACCGATGTCGACGAGTCCGAGGAGATCAACGCCTGCACCGTCAAGGTGAAGGTCGATGTCGATGGCGAGGACCAGGACTGGCTGTTCCTCTTTAAGAACGAGACCCACAACCACCCGACCGAGATCGAGCCCTTCGGCGGTGCCGCCACCTGCGTGGGCGGCGCCATCCGCGACCCGCTCTCGGGCCGCAGCTATGTGTACCAGGCCATGCGCGTCACCGGCGCCGGCGACCCCACCGTCCCGGTTTCCGAGACGCTCGAGGGCAAGCTGCCGCAGCGCAAGCTCGTGACCACTGCCGCCGCCGGCTACTCCAGCTACGGCAACCAGATCGGCCTTGCCACCGGTCAGGTCAACGAACTCTATCACCCCGGTTACGTGGCCAAGCGCATGGAGGTTGGCGCCGTCGTGGGCGCTACCCCGGCAAACCACGTTCGTCGCGAGTGCCCTGCCCCCACCGACAAGATCATCCTGCTGGGCGGCCGCACCGGCCGCGATGGCATCGGTGGCGCCACCGGCTCCTCCAAGACCCAGAACACCGAGTCCATCGAGACCTCGGGTGCTGAGGTCCAGAAGGGCAACGCCCCTGTCGAGCGCAAGCTGCAGCGCCTGTTCCGCCGCGGCGACGCCTGCCGTCTGATCAAGCGCTGCAACGACTTTGGCGCCGGCGGCGTCTCGGTCGCCGTGGGCGAGCTTGCCGACGGCCTGTATGTCGACCTTGATACCGTGACCAAGAAGTACGACGGCCTGGACGGCACCGAGCTCGCTATCTCTGAGTCCCAGGAGCGCATGGCCTGTGCCGTCGCCGACGGTGACGTCGAGGAGTTCATGGGCTACGCCGCTGAGGAGAACCTCGAGGCGACCGTTATCGCCGAGGTTACCGCCGAGCCGCGCATGCGCATGGCCTGGAACGGCGTCGCCATCGTCGACCTGTCCCGCGAGTTCCTCAACTCCAACGGCGCACCCAAGCACCAGGTCGCCCACGTGTGCGCCCGTAGCGTGTGGCAGCCAAGCTGGGCCGGCACCACGCTCGCCGAGCGCATGACCTCGCTTGTCACCGACCTCAACGTCGCTTCCAACAAGGGCCTTTCCGAGCGCTTCGACTCCACCATCGGCGCCGCGACCGTGCTTATGCCTTTTGGCGGCAAGACGCAGCTCACCCCGAGCTCTGCCATGGTCGCCAAGTTCCCCGTGGACGGCGAGACCACCACGGCGAGTGCCATGGCATGGGGCTTCAACCCCTATCTGATGGAGGCCGACCAGTTTGCGGGCGCCTACCTGTCCGTGGTCGAGTCCATCGCCAAGCTCGTTGCCGCCGGCTTTGAGCACAAGCGCGCCTACCTCTCCTTCCAGGAGTACTTCGAGCGCCTGCGCACCGAGGCAGAGCGCTGGGGCAAGCCCATGGCCGCCGTCCTGGGTGCCCTTATGGCCCAGGTCGACCTGGGTGCCGGCGCCATCGGTGGCAAGGATTCCATGAGCGGCTCGTTTGAGGACGAGGCCGGCGAGCTCAACGTTCCGCCGACCCTGATCAGCTTCGCCGTCGCCGTGGGCAAGGCCGCCCGCGCCGTCTCGCCCGAGTTCAAGGGCCTCACGCACCGCGTCGTCCGCATCGCCCCCGCCATCTATGGCGAGGACTACCGCCCCGATGCTCAGCAGCTGCTCGCCGCGTTTGACGCCGTCGAGGCGCTCACTGCTACCGGCAACGCCCTGGCCATCTCCACGCCCGGCTACGGCTGCGGCGCCGAGAGCCTCTTTAAGATGTGCGTCGGTAACCAGATCGGTATCGAGCTTGCCGAGGATGTAGACGTGGAGAGCCTCTTCACCCCGCTCTACGGCAGCTTTATCGTCGAGCTCGCCGAGGATGCCGAGCTGCCCGAGGTCGCCGACGGCGTTGTCGTCGAGCCCCTGGGCACCACCGTCGAGGGCTATGTCATCGACACCGGTTCCGAAGTCATCGAGCTCTCCGAGCTCCAGGAGGCCTGGGAGAGCGGCATCGAGGGCGTCTTTGCCTACCGCAGCGCCGGCGAGACCGCCGAGGTCGAGACCATCGACTTCCGCGCCAAGGACGTCCACGTGTACGGCGGCGCCAAGATCGCCCGCCCGCGCGTGGTTATCCCCGTGTTCCCCGGAAACAACTGCGAGTACGATAGCGCCCGCGCCTTCCGTGCCGCCGGCGCCGAGGCCGACACCTTCGTGATCAACAACCTCACGCCCGAGGCCGTCGCCGAGAGCACCCACGAGCTTGCCCGCCGCATCCGCGCAAGCCAGATCGTCATGATCCCCGGCGGCTTCTCGGGCGGCGACGAGCCCGACGGCTCCGCCAAGTTCATCACGGCGTTCTTCCGCGCTCCCGAGGTCACCGAGGCAGTCCGCGACCTGCTCAAGGCCCGCGATGGCCTGATGCTGGGCATCTGCAACGGCTTCCAGGCCCTGATCAAGCTCGGCCTGGTGCCCTACGGCGACATCGTCGACGCCACGCCCGATGCGCCCACGTTGACGTTCAACACCATCGGTCGCCACCAGAGCCGTCTGGTGCGCACCCGCATCTCGTCCAACTTGTCCCCGTGGCTGTCGCAGTGCAGCCTGGACGACCCCTACACCGTCGCCATCAGCCACGGCGAGGGCCGCTTTGTCGCCAATGACGATGTGCTCGCCCAGCTGATCGCCAACGGCCAGGTCGCCACGCAGTACGTGGGCGAGGACGGCAAGCCCAGCATGGATCTCTCCGTCAACCCCAACGGCTCCGCACTCGCCATCGAGGGCATCACGAGCCCCGACGGCCGCGTCCTGGGCAAGATGGGCCATGCCGAGCGTCGCGGCGACAACCTGTACCGCAACGTGCCCGAGCATGTCCCCGGCGATAAGTTCATGCCGATCTTTGAGAGCGGCGTGGCCTACTTCGCTTAAACCTTTCCCATCGGGTACAATCCCTTCGGGTAACAACACCCGCCACCGACACATCCGGTGGCGGGTTCTTTTTTGCTTCGCGCATGTAGGAAGGACATCATGGAAAGCCGCAAGCCGTATCTCGCCACCCTGCCCGGACTCATCCTGGGCTGTCTTGTTTGCTGTGCACTCTGGGGATCGGCCTTCCCTGCATCAAGATCGGCTACGCACTCTTTGGTATCCCGGCGCACGACAGCGCTTCGCAGCTGCTCTTTGCAGGTTTACGCTTTACGCTTGCCGGCGCCCTGGTTATCGTTGGGATGAGCGCGGCCCAACGCCGCCCCCTCATACCGCAAGCGCGCGACATCAAGCCCATCTTTGTCTTGTCGCTCTTCCAGACTATCGGGCAGTACTTCTTTTTCTATCTGGGCCTCTCGCGCGCCAGCGCCATGTCGAGCTCCATCATCGAGGCCAGCGCCAACTTCCTCGCAATCCTCTTTGCCGCCCTGGCATTTCACACCGAGAAGCTCAATACGGCCAAGGTGCTTGGCTGTGCGCTGGGCTTTGCCGGCGTCGCGCTCGTCAACCTTTCGGGCGCAGATGGCACCTTTGGCTTCAGGCTCGATGGCGAGGGCTTTATCCTAGCCTCCACTGTCGCGGGTGCTCTTTCGACCTGCCTGATCGGCATCTTCTCGCGCAAGCACGACGGTGTTTTGCTTGCCGGCTGGCAGTTTTTAGTCGGCGGCCTGGTCCTCACCGCCATCGGCTTTTTGATGGGTGGCGCGCTCTCCCCCACGGCGATTGTCCCCGCCATCGTGCTCATCATCTACATGGCGCTTATCTCCGCGGTCGCCTACTCGCTGTGGTCGCGCCTGCTTGCCGTCAACCCCGTCAGCCGCGTCTCGGTCTTTGGGTTTATGAACCCCGTCTTTGGTGTGCTGCTGAGCGCGCTACTGCTCGGCGAAGGCGCGGGCACGAGCCCCGTTACCGTCATCGTTGCCCTGCTGTTGGTCTGCGGCGGCATCATCATCGTCAACAGGCCCAAAAAAGCCTAGCGAGCTCACCTTTTTAGGGAGGGCATTCGCATACTTTAGCTTAATGGAGCACACTGGTTCTCGTTGATTTCGTACCGAGTCGCGGCGGCAGACGCCCGTCTTGCCGCACCGCGCCTGGGCATTATGGCCGGCGGCCCCCCACAAACGCAAAAGGGGCGCACGACCAAACACGGTCGTGCGCCCCTTTTCTAGCGTATTTGTACGCCGGCTTTCTTTTTCTCGGCCTTGACGCGATAGAGCTCTGCATCGGCAGCGCGAAGTAAGTCTTGCCAGGTATCAACGCTATCGCCGACCCGCGCGCAACCGATGGACATCCGCAATGCATACGGCACCTCAGCATGCGCGAGCTCGTCGTTGATTGTCGCGCACAGATGCATGATATCCTGTTCCGCCGCTGCCTTTTGGAACACCACGAACTCATCGCCACCATAACGCGCGATAAAGCCACCAGACGCCGAGCAGACCTCTTTGAGCGCAGCGGATATTACCTGAAGAGCATGGTCACCCTCCACATGTCCATAGCGATCGTTAATCTGCTTAAAGCCGTCAGCGTCCATCATAAGCAGATATACATCTTCGGCCTGATCCACATTTGAAAAGAGCGACAGCATATAGGTCTCAAAACGGTTACGGTTGTTGAGTCCAGTCAACGGGTCAGTCGAGATTAGTTGCTCCTGATAGACGATATAGAGCAGCAGGATGCTCAGCGCTATACCGAAGCAAAGGCCCGGTACCGAAAACAAAACCTGGAAGGTACCGCCCACCAGAGCGGGAACCGCAAAAAAGGCGAGGGTGCGATAAATGGCCTTCTTTTGCAAGCTTTCGACTTTTCGAGCCTGAATAAAGGCATGCAAGGACGTATATATGACGTAGCAGTAGCTAACGATAGGCTGAATCATATAAAGCGCTCCGCGACGATATACGCCCTGCGTATCGATATAGAACATAGTGTGCGTCCAGTAGCTGGTAAATGCCAACACGACCACCAAAGCGGTTGGCAACGTTAAAAGTATCACCCTATAGGGCGTGGTCAGAAGCCGTGAGCCCTGCATCGTCTCGGAATAGAAAAACCAAATGAGGCACGCGATGGCGAACAGCGAAAACGAAACCGCGTTGGAAATCCAGTTGGCCGTGATGCCTACAGGAGTGCTCACGCCGTCCGAGAGCGTCCAGATCATATCGAAGAAAATGTAGGCAGCAGACGTGTAGCCCAGCATGCTAAACAA